>NZ_CP109179.1:600000-799261 GCF_036248255.1 Streptomyces sp. NBC_01717
CCGGGTCCCCGGACTTCTACGAGCAGGAGAACCAGCCGCGGATGCCCCGCACCGTGGACACCCCGGGCCGCGCCGCGCACCAAGACCGCGGTGTTCTCTTCGCCGCCTACGGGATCAAACAGAAGCAGCGGTCCTCACGGCTGACCACCGCGTCCGCCATCGACAAGACCCAGCGGGAAGCGCCGCGCAATCAGCAGCTCATCGAGGCCCGCAGAACGGCGCGGGCTGCTGCCGCACAGACCAACACCCCCGGTCCCCGGACACCGGGGCGGGCACAGGGGCGCGGACCGACCATCCGGACGCAGGCTCCGGCGCCGGGGCCGGGGCCGGCCCCGGTCCGGCCGCCCAATCCGTAGAGAGCCAACACCCCCTGGCCCCGGCGTACGACCTCCCGCCCGATCTGGCGCGGAGCGTACGCCGGGGCCAAGGGCCCTTTCTGGCCCAGACTTCAAGGAAGAGGAACCCGTGTACTCCCTGACTCCCGGCTACCGCATTCCCGCCCTGCAACGCGGCCTGAGCCCCGCCGAGATGGTCCTGACGAAGCTCAACGCCGGGGCAGGGAGCGCCGTCCTGATCTCGGCGGTGCTCGCCCCACCGCCCGCCTGGACGTTTGGCGCGGTGGGCGCGGCCGCGGTGCTGCTCAACCTCGCGCCGGGGCCCCGCTCCATCGCCCGGTGGGCGACGGTCGGCTACCGGCACCTGCGCGAGCGCACCGCACCCGCCAGCGTGATGCCCGACACCGGAGCGACCAGGACGTGGGCGCTATATCCCGGGCACGGCACCATGCAGGACGCGCACCAACGCGCCGCGTTCCATGACGCGTTCTCCCGCGCCCTGACGTTCGCCGGCGGGCAGGCCCGCGCCGCCGGGATCCAGGTCCACGTCACCCACCACGCCACGGTCGGCGACTACACCGCCCACACCCAGACGATTTCCGTCCACGTGCCCAAGGGCCTCGTCGGCTACCCCACACGGGTCATCGACACGCTGGAAGGCGAGTTCGCCACCATGGGCGTCCTGACGCCCATCACCCCGGACCCGGTCCCGACAGTGACCGAGCGCGGGGCCGGCTGGGCGGCGCTGGACGACGGCCGCTACGCGGCGACCGCACGCATTACCGCATGGCCCGAGGAAACCGACGGAGACTTCATGCCCAAGCTGCTGCTGGGGCACGACGCCGACCGGTCCCTGGCTGTTCTGTACCGGCCCCTGCCGGCGGGGCAGTCACGCCGCTCCGCAAGATGGCAGACCGCCGCGGCTGAAGCGTTCACCACCGACAAGATCAAAGCCGACGCTCACGACCTGGCCAGCGGAGCCACGCATGGCGCGCTGGTCCAGGGCGCGGCCCTGGTGGACCTCGACGCGTATCTGACGGTGTGGGGCGACAGCCCCGAGAGCGTCACCGAAGCCCGCTGGCAGACCGCACTGACCGCCGACCGCCACCGGCTCCGCCTCGACTGGCTCCCCGGCCAGCAGCACCGGGCCCATGTGATGACCACTGCCCACGGAGCCTCCACCAGGAAAGGAGCGATCCTCTGATGATTCGACTGCCCTCCACCCACGCCGCGATCACCGCGCCCCTCATCGCCTCCAGCACCCGCTTCCCCGGAATCCCGGTCGGCAAGTCGTTACTGGACGGACGCCCCTTCCACCTCTCCCCGGTCCTGGCCGAGGCCTCGATCCTGCCCTCCACCAACAGCCTCGCCCTCGGGGGCCTCGGGTCAGGCAAGTCGACCACCGGCAAGATCCGGATCCGCCGCGAAATCCTCCACCACGGCCACCAGGCCGTCGTCATCGACAGCTTCGGGGAGGACAGCACCGGAGAGTGGGGAGCCCTCACCCACTCACTGGGCGGCCGGGTCATCGAGGCCGGCTCATTCACCCTGAATCCGTGCAGCCGCCTGTTGCCGCCCGAGGTACGGGAGCAGCTGATCCGCTCGCTGATCACCGCTGTCGAGCCCGGCGCACTCACCTACCAGTCCACCCACGCCCTGCAGCACGCCCTCAATCACCCCAAGGCGACCAACCTGAACGGTCTGGTCGATTCCCTGGTGCGGCCCGAGGACGGCAGGTGGCCGGCCGCAAAGCTCGCCGAGTGGGGAGAGGGTGTGGCGATCGGACTGTCCCGCTACACCGAGGGCTCGCTGCGCGGTCTCTTCGACGGCCAGGACGCGACCCTGCCGCCTACGAACCTGCCCATCCTCACCTTTGATTTCTCCCGCCTGGACCGCAACAGCCCCGCGATCCCGTCGCTGATGGCCGCGGTCTCGTGCTGGGCAGAACACGTATGGCTACGCCAGTCGACCGCCACCCACCGGCACCTGGTCCTCGAAGAGGCCTGGCAGATCCTGCTGTCCCCCGCCACGAGCGAAATGATCCAGCGGCTGCTCAAGAACAGCAGGAAGGCCGGGTTGAGCTTGGACGTGCTGATGCACACGTTGTCCGACCTCGGCGACGGCAAGGCACGCGACCTGGCCCGTTTGTGCGAGATCGCCCACGTCGGACGCCTCAATCCGGAAGAAGCCGCCAACGTCGGCGCGCTGCTCGGCCTGCCCGCTTGGGCGATCAAGGAAATCCCGAACCTTGCCCCGGGCCAGGCTGTATGGAAGGTCGGCCCCCACTACGTCGACATCATCGAGACCATGCGCAGTGAGGACGAGGCCCGCCTCACCGACACCTCCTCTCGGCGCCGCCAAGCACAGGAAGCCCTGGCCGTACCGGACCCGACGCTAGTGAAGGAAGAGGAGGAGGACAGCAACTACGAAGACCAGGGTCAGAGCCCGCCGGAACCCATCGACATCGAGCAGGGTGATGCCTGGGACTGGCAGATGCCTCCCAACGTCATCGACCGGCACTACGACGTGATCGAGGCAGCCCGGCAGGGCCGGTGCAACGAAGCGGCCGACCTGGCGGCCCTCGGCGAACGCCAGGACATCACCGCCCACGGCATCAACTCCCACCAGGCCGTCTCGTGGCTGTCCACCAGGGCCACGGTCGCAGAGCTGTGCGGAAGCCCCGCCACGGCTACCCAACTACGCGCTACCGTCAGCCACATGGGCAAAGAGGTCGAATGGTGGACCAACACGACCAATGCCCGCACGCCACCGGCAGAGCAGCACGGACCACCCCCGGCCGCACCTACAGCCGCAGCAGATCCTGACAGCGGACAACCACCCGTTCCGTTGAAGCGACGCACCTGGCCATACGCCGCTGCGGTCGCAGCCCTGACCATCGCCATCGCCGCCGTATGGCAGAGCGCAGCAGACGACAAGCAGGCCGCCAAGCAGGCCGCCTACAAGGGCGTCTCCGCCACAGAACTGAATATTGACGGAGTCAAGACGAGTACGTTCGCGGATTGGAGCAAGGACGGCCAGTCCGTCATCCTGTCAGTCTCGGTGGACACGGATGAGAAGGCGAAAATGGTCCGCATCGACTCGGGGAACCAGACCGCGCATGAGGAGACCCAGCCCCTCAAGGAAGGCCAGTTCGCCATGCCGATCGAGCTGGAAGTGACGGTCCCGGTCAAGGACCGCTATCAGGCGGTCCAGTTGTCGGTCATGGTCGGAGGCCCCCATTGGAAGCCGAATACCCGGGCCCCGCACCGCATCATTGAGTTCCGCCCGGACGACACCGCCATCGACACCGAAACCGGGAAAACCCTCAAGCAATGGCACTCACGGCTGCTCTGACATCTCCAAGGTCGGGTTCGACCGACGGAAGCTGACACACCAAGCACGCAGAAGGCCGGACCTCGAAGAGAACCGGGGTCCGGCCTTCTGCGTATCCTGGCCCCGCAGTGGGTCCGGCATTATCCCCCTGTGATTGTGATGCAACCCGTTCTGGAGATCTTCGCTGCCGACGACTTCGATCTCTGGCCGGCTGGGGAGCACGAGCCATATGGCTACCTCGTGCTGAACGGGGAGCTCACTCCGGCGGAGGTCGGCACGGCGGTTATGCGGATCGCCGACTGCAACGACTTCGAGCCGGAGGAGGAGCAAGGGCCGTGCCCGACCGACCCGCTCGGCACATTCCTGCACGGGCTGCTCACCATGCCGGATCTGTTCGCCGCCGGAGGGTTCCGGGTAAGCGACAAGACCACCGACACTGTCTTCGTCGAGCCGGGCTGCTGCAACGGCCTGGAGACCTGGCGAGACTGGCTGGAGGTGCTCGACGGCACCGGCTGCTCCTACTTCGGCCACGATCCGTCCTCGGTGGCCGAACGCGTTGGCGGCATCGTCCGGCTGACGCTCGACGCCCACGGGGCGGACGGCAGCCCGGTGATCGAGCTGTCGGTAGACCAGATACGCAGGCTCGTCGCGGGCGCCCAGCAGGATTTGCAGGACTTCCTCAGCCTTGCCGGAACCTGGGCTGAACAACACCTGCCAGCACACGCTGCCGCCGTCACGGCCGCCCTGTCACGGGCACTGGACCTGGCACCCACACAATGACCAGCTTCCTGACCCACCGAGCGCATGTGCACGACGCCCGCGTCCCTCTCCACCGTCGGCACAGCGCGCTGCGGACCTGCCTCACCCTCTTTGCGCCGTACGGCTTCCGGGCGACGTACCACCACCTCACGCTCAGCGCCGCGATCCCCCGGCGGCTGGAGGCGGACCCTGACGCCCTGGTGCGGGCGGTGGAGGAACTGCATGAGGCGCGGGTGCTGTGGCTCGCGCGAGCAGAGGAGTACGCCGCGCAACGCCGGGCAGAGAAGCGGGCCGGGCGGCGGGCTATACCAGACCCGCGACCGTGGTGGCTGCGGAGCAGGTGGGACGGCCCGGACCGCGTCTGGCACCAAGACCCGTTTCGCCACCCGTCGCTGCGACTGTCCGAGTACGTCCGGCGACAGAACGCGATTCTGGACGGCGCCGAGCCGACCGGCTGCCCGGCTTGCGGGGATGAAGGACCGCGGGTGCTGAGCTCGACCGGGCACGGCTGGGTCGAGCTGTGCCGTGGGTGCGCGTGGGTGCTGGCGCCATGTCCGTGCGGGCAGCGGCACCGGTTCGTCCCGGAGACCCCGTTCAACTGGAAAGGGATCTGGCAGCGGGCGCACATGAGCGATGACGACACGCCGACCGCCACGGACACACCGCCGAGGACACCGCACTCGCCGTGATCGGCAGCCGCCTGACCGAATGGCGAAGGACCGGAATCACCCCGCCAACAAGGTAAGGAGGCGTTTCATTTGGCGAGTGAGCGCGTGAGTTGGCGACCGGAGTATCCGATGCCGAGAGCTTGGGTGAGTCGGCTGCCCTGCCCCTTGTCTCGGGGCAGGGCAGGGTGTGTGGTCAGCTGACGTGGAGTGTCAGATTCTTGGGCCAGCCGGCCCGGTTGAGGTGGGTGAAGAGGTCCTTGAGGTCGTTGGGTGCGAGCTTGATGCAGCCGTTGGAGCTGTAGTCGCCGGCGTTGTCCCAGCGCCACCAGTCATCCCCGTTGAAGGGGTTGTCGAAGGCCTGCGTACCGTCGGCGAGCATCTCGCTGTGGATGAACATCTGCGTGCGCTGGACGCGCTCGTGGCCGCCAGGCTTGGGAGTGCAGGTCTTGTCCTCGATCTGGATGGCGTAGCCCTGGATCTGCACGCGGGGGTTGTAGTTCCAACCGCCGCGGTTGGTCTCGTGCCCTTTGACCTTGTAGGTCCCGCTGGGCAGCCACCCCTTGTCGGGCAGGCACTCGTCGGTGCTGCCCATTCCTGACCCGGCACGGTAGGAGTCGATCACCTTGCCGCCCCGGAGCAGCGCCAGTCGTGAGTTGAGCGGCTGATTCCCGTTCCTGGTGAGCTTCAGTGTGTAGGTGCCGGTTCCGGGCCTGGTGCTCGGCGTAGTCGGCTGAGTGGACCTGGACGTGGTGAGCAAGGCGTTCCAGGTCCTCGGGCCGATGACGCCGTCGGCTTCGAGGTGGCTGCGGGTCTGGAAGGCCTTGACCGCAGCCGCCGTGCGGGGGCCGAATGCCCCGTCCGGGGAGACGGCGTGGCCGCGGGCGGTGAGCAGCTTTTGGGCGGCGGTGACGGCGGAGCCGTGGCTGCCGGCGCGGACGGTGGTGACGAGGGCCTTCCAGGTCCTCGCGCCAGCCACGGCGTCGGCCTGGAGGTGATGGAGGGTCTGGAAGGCCCGAACGGCCGCCGCCGTGCGCGGGCCGTACGCCCCGTCCGGGGAGACGGCGTGCCCGCGGGCGGTAAGCAGATGCTGCAGGGCGGTGACGGCGATGCCGTGGTTGCCGCTGCGTGTCGTGGGCCAGTTCGGGTTGCCCTGGAGGGTGGTGGCGTGGCGAGCCGTGGTGGTCGCCGGGTCGCTGCTGGCGGTGGCGATAGTGGGTGCTTGTGCGGCGCCGAACACGGTGAGGGCCGCGATGGCGCAGGTGCTGGCGGCGGCGGTGCGCAGGGTGCGAGGTGAGCGCTTCATGATGCTGTGATCCGTTTCTGAGGATGTGTGTTCGGGGTGGCCGGGCCGCGCCCGGGCAGGGCGCGGCCCGGCCACCTGGCATGACGGGGGTGGGGCGGAGGGGTCAGCTGAAGGTGACGTCCCAGTGGACGCCGCCCCGCTTGGGGGTCTCGTAGACGTACTCGAGGGAGATGCCGTTGAGGCTGCCGTGCCAGCGAGGGTCATTGCCGCGCGGCTTGCCCTTGCGCTGGGTGTTCTTGATCCAGTTGGTGACGCAGGTGCCCTCGTCGCGGGTGCGCAGGTCGAGCTTGTAGCCCTTGGCGTGGGAGCGGGGGCCGACGCTGTGGCCGGACTCGGTGCCGCCGGTGATGGTGATGGGGCAGCCGCTGGCCTTCTTGAGGGCGATGACGCCCTGGATGGTGCGGGCGCGCACGCCTTCGAGGCTGGTGCGGCCGGAGGGGTGCTTGATGCCGGCAGCGGCGAGCTGTGCCAGGGCCTGCCGGTTGGTCAGGCGGCCCCCGCCGGACGGGGTGTGGGGGGCGGGGACGTTCGTGCCGACGACGAGCCTGTGCCAGGTGTTCGGGCCGACGGCTCCGTCGGCCTTGAGGCCGTGGCGCTTCTGGAACGCCTTCACCGCACCCGCCGTACGCGGCCCGAACGCCCCGTCCGCGGTGACGTTGTGCCCGGCGGCGGCGAGCTGGACCTGTGCGGCCTTGACGGCCTCGCCGCTCGAGCCCTGGCGGATGGTGCGGATCAGCTTGTGCCAGGTGTTCGGGCCGACGACTCCGTCGGCCTTGAGGCCGTGGCGCTTCTGGAACGCCTTCACCGCACCCGCCGTACGCGGCCCGAACGCCCCGTCCGCGGTGACGTTGTGCCCGGCGGCGGAAAGGAGGTACTGGGCGGTGCGCACGTCCGTCCCCCGGGATCCGCTCTTCAGTTGCGGCCATGCCTTCGCAGCGGCGTGGATGTTTCCGCCTGCCGGCGTGGCGGTCCTGCCCAGGGTGGAGGACAGGTGCTGGGCGCGGGCGCCCTGCGAAACGGTCCGGTTGTCACCCGCAAAAGCGAGGTCAGGGGAGGCGGCCGCGCCGATCGCGCCGAGGGCGACCAAGGAAGCGGCAGAGGCGGCGATGCTCCGCAGACGCGGAGTGAACGTGGTGTTCATGGTGGTTAACCCTTTCGTGTCATGGATTTTTGACGTGCTGTCCCGCCCAGAGGGCATGGCGGCCCAGGGGCATGGGAGTTGGGGTGTGGCCGGAACGATTGCGTCGGCCGTGAACACCATGGCGCACTCGGCCAGGGAATCTCTACGCTGGTCCGCCACCGGGTCATGCGCGTATATACGCAGCGGCATGCATGGCTCTGACCTGGTGTTATACGCGACTAGTTAGGGTGGGGATGGACGTGCAACGGGAGGCCGGCGTGCGGGGCGGTCAGAAGCCGGGGGCGGCCCGCGCCGAGCTGGGCAAGCTGCTCACGCGGTGGCGCACCGAGTGCGGGCTGAGTCAGACCCGGCTCGCCAGCAAGGTGCACTCGAATCAGCCGACGATCTCCCGCTGGGAGAAGGGCCAGCTGCTCCCCTCGGCTGAGGCGATCGAGGCGGTATGGCATGTCCGCTCGGCCCCCGAGCGCGCGCACCGGCCGGACAACGAAGAGCTTCAGACGGCTCTGCTGCTGCGCCGGCACGCGGAGGCAGAACCAAGGCCGCCGCGGCCCCAGGAACCGTCGCAGCCGGAGCCAAAAGCCGCGCAGCAGGCGAAGAAGAAGTGGGTATGGGCGGCGGTCGCCACCGTGTGTGTGGCCGCCATCGCCGCCGTCGTGACGGTTTGGGCCACCGGTGACGACGACCCCGCTCAAGCCGCGAAGCCGGGCTCGACGGCTTCCGCTCTTGTGTTCCCGACAGCTGCGGCCACAGCTACCTGTGCCGGTGCGACCTGCGCCTCGATGGAACCAGCAACCACCATCTGCTCAAAAGACGCCGTCACCGCCTTCGTCGAGCGCAAGTACGGGGCAACCGTCGAACTGCGCTACAGCCCGCACTGCCGGGCGGCATGGGCCAAAATGAGTCGCACCTCCCCCGGTGACCGGATCCTCATCACCCCCAAGAAGGGCAACACCGAGGAATACCGGCAGCAGACCGGACACGACGCTCACACCCCCATGGTCCCGGCCACCCGCCCCCAAGACGCCCAAGCCTGCGCACATATCCAAGACCGCGGAACCATCTGCGCCACCACCCCCGTCACAGCCACCGCGGCGACCAGCCCAAGCTAGCCTGCTTGTTCATTAGAAGCCGTATCTCAACCGGTCATGGAATGTGCGGGTCGAACGGGTTTCTCACGCGGGTGATCTCCAGTCGGTCGGCGCATGAAGGCGGGGCCTCCTGGTAGCTCGAAGGTGCGAACTCCAGCTCGATCTCGGTGGCTTCCAGTGCCGCGGCCGCCAACGCCGTGCCTCCCGCAGCCCTTCGACCCGCACCCGGGCAACCGCTTCCCGTTCCTCCAGCAACCGCAGCATCGACGCCACCGCGCACCCCTCGACGATCAGACGGAAACAGGACGCGGGATCCTTTCCTTCCCACGACCGAAACCATGCTGACCAGCGAGAACTCAACGATCCTGTTCGGTTGAGATACGGCTTCTCACGAACTAAAGCTGCCGTGTCAATGAGGGCGGCATGTGAAGTGATGCCATGTTTGTAGTCGCTGGGGTATCGGGACTGACCTCGATTCGTCAGCGGTGAGTTCGTGCTGATCGGTGTGGTGGTTCGCCCGTAATGTTCGCTTGTTGTGGATGCTGGGCGTCGCGTTTCGCTGCGGCTGCGCCGGGGTTCTACGTCCCTCTGCCCGACATGACCCTTTGCTGGGCACCGGCCGACGCACGATGACCGCACCAGGCGGCCAGGGGCGTTACTGGTCGGGTCAGACCGCGAGGGGAGCCGCCCCGGCGGGGCGCGGGCGTGGGCCGGGACGGTCCTCCCGGCCCACGCCCGACACCGGCACTGTCGGTCCCAACCCACCCAGCGGCGGCGCGGGGATGAACGGCCGGGGCCGCCGGAGCGACCGCCTGGCGGCGTTGTCTCGTGGACGTCACGGTTGGGCAACCGCCGGTCGGCGGGCCCGGAAGCCAGGCGGGCGGGGCCGCACCATGGGTGCCGGCGGGATTGACGAGAGAGCGGACGTGGCAATGGAATTCACAGTCGAGCGGACGCTGAGGCGGCGTGGCCGACAGTGCTTCGTCGCGGGGACCATCGTGATGGCAGGTGCCCTGGTGTGGCTGGCCGACCTTGTGCCGAACGGCAAGGTGCCGTCCGGCAACGACAGCGGCGACACGACGACCGCACTGTTCGTCCTCTTCCTGTCCGCGGTGGCGGCCCTCCGAGGGTGGCACGACCTGCGCAAGGCGAAACGGCCGTTCCGGCTGCGGATAGACGGGGCCGGTATCACGCTGCACGACGCCGAGCTCGTTTGGGAGCAGATCGACGCCGTCTCCCTCTGGCACGACCCCAACACCAGCGAGAACGTTGATGAGCACATCGCACCGCCCAAGCGGCGACTGACCCTGTGGACTGCGCCGGGCGTGACGCTCTCCCGCAAGGCGGACCGCACCTTCGGCGACGACCGGACCCGCTTCACTCTCGTGAACTGCCGAGACCTGGACCAGAGCGTCACCGAACTGGCCACCGCACTCACCAAGTACGCCGGCGCACGTTTCGAGACGGCCCCGCGCTCTGTGCGCCCGCCTGTCCCGGCGACCGCGCCGGAGCCGGGGCCCGAACAGAAAGTACCGGGCGGCGAACAGGTCTTCGTCGACGCCCGGCGGGCCGGCACCTGGACCGTCGTCTGGGCCGGGGCGGCTGTCGTCTTCATGTTCTCGTTCTGGGAGTTGATCCACAATCCCGGCGCGGGCCTCGCATCCCTCATCGCTCTCTGTTCACTGGGCGGCGCCGTGGCCTGCTGGCCCCTCGCCGGCCGGTCCTTCCTCCGATGGCACCGGCCGCTGCGGCTGCGGATCGGCCACTCCGGGATCGGCATGCGCGAAGTCACCGAGGACGAGCAGTACTTCCTCTGGGCACAGATCGCGGCCGTCACGGTCGGCCCCCGGCACACGGGTAGCGAGGACACGCGGCCTTGGCTCGTGGTGTGGCCCTTGCCGGGCACCGCCACAGACCTCCCGCACAGCTACCTGATGGACGGCCATCAGGCTTACGCCCTGCGGCTGGACCGCCTGCCCGGAGGCCCGGAAGCCGTCGTCCCGGTCATCCGGGCATACGCCGGAGAGCGCTATGCGGAAACGACCTGAGACCGGGAGTCTCCGAAAGCGGGCTCCGGCGCAGTTGCGTGAACCACTCCGAGCCAGGGCAGGTGGTGCGCTCCGGCGAGGGAACCGCGGTGGCCCGAGCTCGCGGCGGCGGAGACCGGAGCCTCGGCGGTCTCGGCGGTGGCCACTCGGACCGTGCCCTGCGTAGTGAGCATGATGGAGCATTCCGGGCAGGCAACCTCGTCGGCGCCCACCTCGGCCCCGCACGGAACACCGGCTGAAGCGGGAGCCGGGGCCCGGGACCAAGTTGTCGCAGTGCGGTCGAGGGCCTCCTCAGAGCCTCCGCGTCACTAACCCCCAGCGTCGAAATGTGCCTCAAACTAGGTCGCTGACCGATGAAGTGCCAAGTCACAACGGTCCGGTGCTCGCGGGCTGTTCGGGTGCGTCTACAGGTCGAACTCCAGGTGCTCGATATCTGTGAAGTGGACCTCCTCCAGGGAGCCGGCGCGGCGGCCGCCGTCTTGGAAGTAGGTCTCCTTGAGGGCTTCGGCGGCGATCTCCCTGAGGCGGTCGTCGCTGGCACCGGCCTCCTGGGCCTCGAAGAGGCGGGCGGCGTGGCGCGGCAGCAGGGCGACGGTCAGGTGCCGGATCCGGTCCTCATCCGTCGACCCGATCGGCGCGACGTAGCCGAGCCGGGCCCGGGTGTCGATGACGATGCCGCCGGTGCTCGCCGCCTTCTCCCTGGCCTTCGCCCGGATCTGCGGCTGCCAGCGGGCCTTCACCTAGCGCTCCAGGCGCGCAGCGAGCATCTGGGCAACCGCCTTCGTGCCCTTGTACTGCTTGACCAGGTACCGCATCTGCGCGCCCGCGCGATGGCGTCGGGCGGGTGAATGCCTTCTGTACCGCCTTGTCAAGGCCGTCCCCGAACGTGCTCATCGCCTACCTACTCCCCGTTGTCCTGGTCGGTGACGGTGCCGTTCTTGATGTACCAGGCGAGGTTGAGCTCCGGGGCCTGGAACTGCTCCCTCACGCCCTCGCCCCACAGCACGCTCTGCGTGCCCTCGTGGGTGTTGCGGAATGCTCTGTGACCTCTCGCTGAAGGTTGAGCGTTGTCACCGAAGACTGCTCAGCGGTTGTCTCAATGAAGGTTGGGCGCGGATCGATGAAGGGGCTGCCGTCCGCTGGTGTGCGGACAGCAGCCCCGGTCGGCACGTGACGCGGATTAGTCGACGAGCCGCTCGATGATCCAGGTGCACAGCTCTTCGGTGATGGCTGTGTGCGCGGTGGTCATGGACGAACAGAGGAAGCCGTCCAGCTCGCTCTCCTGCGGTTCCAGTCCGTTGATGTCCACGTACAGGTCATCCTGCTTCTCGATGTCGCGGATCGCGACCGCGCTGACCGAGGGAACGAAGCACACGTCCTCGTGCCGCAGGTCCGCCCTGCCGCCGAGCTTCTCCATCGTCTCGGCAAGGATCTTGTAGGTGTGCAGCGTTCCGCCCGGCGCGCCGTCCACTTCCGGGAAGCCGCTGGTCGTGATGGTCTTCTCAGCCTTGGGGAACCTCCGGTTCAGGTAGGCGGCCGTCGCGTCGTTGCCCTGGGCCTGGATGTAAAAGGTGGTGCCCGGGTAGATCTGGTCGATCCGCAGCGCGACCTCACCGGGCCTCACGTCCGGCAGGCCGACCCCGTCGGCGCGGCCGTTCGCCACGGCGATCTTCATCGGGATCTGTGGCCACCCGCCGACCCGGTCCAGGGCGGCCAGGAACTCCGTGCGCTCCGGAGCGGTGCCGATCTTGCCGGTGTCCTTGTCGTAGTGCTGCCACAGCATCTGGCGCGCGGCCGGGCTGTTCATCTGCTTCGCGAAGTCGTTCGGGAACGGGATGAAGTGGGAGAACGCCTGCACACCGACCGGAATGGAAGCGCCGCGGTGCGGGCTGTCGTAGGAGAAGTACAGCCCGGTCCGGTGGTCCATCCGCTGCCTCTCCAGTTTGGCGAGCGCATAGCGGGTGACGATGCCGCCCATGCTGAAGCCGCCCACGACCAGGCGGGCGTCGCCCAGCTGCTCGGCGATGGCCCGCATGATGGCGGCCTGGGCCGCCTTCTCGATCGGGTTCATGCCGCGCGTGGGCGGGTGGTTCGAGGCAGCGGCGGGTAGCTCCGGAGTCGCTGCCGCGGGGCTCAGCCCGTCAGCGCGGCGCTCGGCCGGTGGTACCCGGATGCCCGTACTCGGGGCAGCCGGGTGTCGCCGGCGCACCGCTGCAGTGGGTGGTGAGGGCGCCGGATCGCATGGTTGAGGTAGAGGGAAGGAAGCTTGTGAACGACGCCTCGCCGGTCATCGACCCGGAGGGAACGCCCCTGCGGGGGACGCGTTCTACACCCCGCCGTCCCGGCTGCCCGACGGCATCCCAGGAGATCCCGTCTATGTGCGACGGCTGGACAACAAAGTGGCGGCCGCTGGAGGCGGGCGAGAACTGGCTGGTCCTCTACCGCTCGCAGGACGTACGCAGCAAGGAGGTGGCGACCTCCGGGATCATCGCGCTGCCGGGCCGGCACGAGCGCCCCGTGCCCGAAGGTGGTTATCCGCTCATCAGCTGGGCGCACGGCACCGTGAGGGTCGCCAGCTCCGTCGCACCGTCGCGAGAGCCCGCGGGTGCGGGGAGCACCCCTCCGCCGCCAGCCTGGTGACCACGTAAGGACCATCCCCGCGGGTGCCGGGAGCAAGTATCGAGCCTCGCGTGGGAGCAGCCGGCCATGGGCGCATCCCCGCGGGTGCGGGGAGCAGGCAAACGCGTGGGACGGGGACGCGAACTCCCCGGGACCATCCCCGCGGGTGCGGGGAGCAGGGGGTCGCCGCCGAGGTCGGGGTCCCATTCGGAGGACCATCCCCGCGGGTGCGGGGAGCAGACGGCCGGCGTCCCGCGGTTCGCGAAGGGCGTGGGACCATCCCCGCGGGTGCGGGGAGCAGCAGACGGGGCACGGTCGGCGGGAGCCAGTGCGGGGACCATCCCCGCGGGTGCGGGGAGCAGTGGTGAGGGTCCCGGCGACAGCGCGCCCCGGTTGGACCATCCCCGCGGGTGCGGGGAGCAGTCCGCGGGGAGGGCTCCGCCGAACAGGAACCGGGGACCATCCCCGCGGGTGCGGGGAGCAGACCGCGTTCAGCAGCCCGTCCGGCCGGTTCCCGGGACCATCCCCGCGGGTGCAGGGAGCAGATCCTGATCATCATCTCCGCGCTGGTCGTCGCGGGACCATCCCCGCGGGTGCGGGGAGCAGGCGGAGGCGTCCTGTGCGGACGGGGACCATGCGGGACCATCCCCGCGGGTGCGGGGAGCAGACCAGCTGCTGCGCGAACTGCTGCGGCGTCATGGGACCATCCCCGCGGGTGCGGGGAGCAGCCCGTGGCCGCGACGAACTCGTGGGCGTAGATGGGACCATCCCCGCGGGTTCGGGGAGCAGATCAGACCGGTGTCGATCATCGGGTACTGGCCGGGACCATCCCCGCGGGTGCGGGGAGCAGACGGCCGCGGCAACCTCGATGTTCCGCTGCAGGGGACCATCCCCGCAGGTGCGGGGAGCAGGCCGTGGGGTCGATGTAGATGATGGCGTGGCCGGGTCCATCCCCGCGGGTGCGGGGAGCAGAATGTATGTAGGGCAAACCCTAATTTCCGATGGGGACCATCCCCGCGGGTGCGGGGAGCAGCGACACCGTGAAGGGGGCGCACGGTGCTTGACGGGACCATCCCCGCGGGTGCGGGGAGCAGTGCTCGTCGTAGTGGTCCCGCCATGCCGGGCTGGGACCATCCCCGCGGGTGCGGGGAGCAGGTGGTGCCATCGGCGTCCTCGGCGGTGATGGCGGGACCATCCCCGCGGGTGCGGGGAGCAGACTCCGCGACCTGCGGTTTTAGCGCGGGCGCGAACGGTTCTGGAGTACTTTCATAGATTCCGGCAAATGAATCAAATAGTTCATTATCGACATTCATATCCTGCCAAAGCGGCGCCGCTTGGATGCTTTGCTCCAGCCCGTCTTCGGGCCATCGCTGTCCGTCCGCGGTCCTGCCTCAACGTTCGGACGACGAATCAGCGTCAGTCCCTCATGGTCGATCGGGAGCCAACTGTGTTCGTGGGTCCGGAAGGTAAAGCCCTGCTCGTTGTTCGTCGTATGGGCAAGCAGCACCCTTCCCTGACCCGCGTACAGCTGTACCTCGTCCCACAGCACGTCGCGAATTCTCGCCGATGGGTTGCCGATAAAAACGCCTGCGGAGATCTCGAGCAGCCAGCGGGTGAGGAACCCCGGTGATGGCGTTGGCGTCCCGGTGCACTGTGCAGCGCTCCAGGTAGATGAAGGACAGCCGTTCGCCGGTGCGGGTGAGGTGGCGTGGAGTGAGGGCAGTGCGCTGGGAGACCGTTGTCACCCTTTCACCCGCTGCCGGTGAGTGGTGCCAGGGTGATGAGGCCGCAGCCGTACGCCTTCGCCTTGCCGATGCCTTGTGTGAGGGTGCTACGCAGCGCGGCGGGGTCAGTTACTTCGAGCCGGCCGTCGAAGGTGACCGTCACAAGGCTGACGGGCCTCCCATGGGTGCCGGCGCTGCGGGACTTGTCGAAGGACAGGTCGCGTTTGTCACGGACGGTCAGTTCGTACTTGTCCCCGGAGTGCTCGCACTTCTTGAACGTCGTTCCGCCGGGCAGCAATCGCTTGCCATCCGGCTTCTCGAGGATGCGGAAGCCTCCGCGCTCCTGGCGGTCCAGGAGCCACGCCATCTGATGCACCGGAGTCAGGTGGGCGGTGCGCTTTCGTGGCTCGTCCGCCTTGCGGCGGATGTGGTGGACCGGGTTGGCGGTCAGCCGGAATGCCCAACTCTCCCCTGCGGTTAGACGGTCGAGGAACGGGGCGTACGGCTTGGTCTGCCAGCCTGGAGTCTCCGGGTCGGTGGCGGCCGCGGGCCAGCCGGCCTGTTCCACGAGGTGCGTGAGGTCGGGCCGGGCCGGGCTGACGATGTACAGCAGCACCTCGGCCCGCGCGTTCTGATCGAGGCGCCACAGCACTCGTGGTCCCTCGGGCGCGGCCGTGTCTGCGGGCAGCAGGCCGGGGAACGACGCCATGACTGCCGCGTGGAGCACCTGGGGGGAGGAGAGCAGGCGGCGGGCGCCGGGGCGCGCGGTGTTCACACGGAAGCGGGTCAGGAACATCAGGCGCTCTCCTCCAGTGCCTCGAACGGATCGTGGCGGGGATGCCAGGGCGCGGCAGCTGGGTTGGGGATGTCCACGGTCCTGCTGACCACGGTGCGCAGGGCGTGCCGGCGGTGTTCGGCGGCGAAACTGAGGGGCTGGTCGCGTTGGAAGTCCGCGTCATGTTCGTCCTCGTGGGACTCGCGCAGGACGACGAGGGACACCGTGGCGTCTCGGTGGTGCTGTCGGCGGTACCAGGGGGCCGCCTGCCATGGTTCGTCCGTGAGTGCCTGGTGGAGTGAGACGTCGTCGTAGAGTCCGAGGTCGACCGGGTGCGCTGGTGGGCAGGAGCGGCGGCCCAGGAACGGCGGAAACACCGGTGCGCGCAGGGAGGCGTGCAGGGTGGTGAGCAGTGCCCTGTCGCCTTCGAGGGCTGCGACGAAGACTGCGTCGGCGAGGTAGAACCGCTCGGACAGTGGCATGGAGGTACCGGTGACGCCGTGGTGTGCGGTCTGGAAGTCCCGTACCCGGGTGCCTGGCTGGTCGATGCGTACGCCGAACCGGAGCGCGCCCAGTTTGGCCAGGGCTTCGTCGTCGTCGCGTTCGATGCCGGAGGCTGCGGCGAGCATGCCGATCACGCCGCTCTTGGTCGGCGCGGACTCGGTGGTGCGGCGGGTGAAACGGGCGGAGGCCCCCCAGGACTGCAGGGGGCCCGCCAGTCGCAGGGTGAGCACGCTCATGCGGGCTTCTCCAGTCGTTCGGCGACGGCCTGGCCGATCGAGGTGATGAGTTCGTTGATGCTCGCTGTTTCTGTTCCGATGGCGGCGAGTTTCTGTGTGTTCGGGCCGACGCGGAGCACCCATGTGAGGGTGGAGTCGTCGTTTCCGTAGGCGCGCTCGATGTCGGGGATGTACTCCGCCAGCCGTGCGGATGCCTCGGACACGTGGCCGCCTTGGTTGCCGCGGACGGGCTCTTCGAAGGCGGCGACGAAGCTGATGGGGCGGGTGGTGCGAAGTTTGACGATCACGGCGTCAGGGAGTGTGTGGTGACCGAAGGTGTTGATCTTGCCGGTCGGCAGTGACCCGGTGAAGCCGCGGACGAACGCTTCGACGGCGCGGCGTACCGGGGTGGTGCGCGACTCGTCGTCGCGGAGTCCTTCGCCAAGGTTGGCGGCCAGCTGATGGACGCCGAGGGCTGCGTAGCGGTAGAGGGTTGCTGAGTTGAAGTCGACGGTGCCGATCATTCCGGCGCCCGGCTCGGTGTCCTTGTTGTGGTCGTCGACGGCCGTGAAGTAGTCGGACTCGTTCTCGACCCGGTGCACGCTGATGGCATGGGCGACCTGGACAGCGGCGTCGACGTTGATGTCGGCGGAGTCGGCGACCATACGGCCGAACAGTGCGATGTCCACGGAGTGGCGGGTGTCGGCGATCTGCTTGGCCCGGGCCTTGTTGTCCTTGTCCTTCAGGAAGGCCTTGATGTCGGCGGCGCCTTCGATGGCGAGACGGGCGAGTCCGTCGAGCTGGCGGGCGCTGAGGAACATGAGGTACTTGGACTGGGGTACCGGCTCGGCCGCATCGTCCTCCGCTGCTGCCTCCTTCGCTGAGGTCTTGCGTTTGGGTGCCTCGATCTTCAAGCCTGTTGCGACGATGACCTCGGCCGCCAGCTTCAGGGCGTCGGCCTGCCCCTGTGAGGGGTCGGCGTCGCGGATGTAGTCGGCCAGGACCTCGACGACCTTCTTGGTGCGCACGCCCAGTTCGCTCGGGTCGAGGAGGCTCTCGGCCTTGAAGTAGTCCCGGGTGGCCTTCTTCCATGCCTGGCTTGAGACTCGGGCCCGCGGCACTCCCCCGTACACCGCGGACTTCGGGGCACCGGTGTCGTCCCGGTTCAGGTTGCTGGGCGGGACGGTCTGCAGGGCGTGCACGTCAAGGTAGAAGCGGGTCACGAGGCGTCCTTGTCGGTGTGGGTTGTGTCAGTGGTGTCGGTGGTCGTGGCCGGGGCGCCGAGGGGTGTCTGTTCCCCGGTCTTCGGGTCCTCTTCGTGCCAGGCGTGGAACGACCGGCCCCATTCCCTGCGTACGTCGTCCGGACCGCCGGGCTGCTGCCACCGGTAGAGCTGTCCGGCGAGCAGCGCGTAGTCGAGCGGGAACTGGTCGCGGCGCAGCAGCAGGACGATGTCCCGCAGGCGCTGGGCGAGGGCGGTCAGATCCGGTGCCGTGCCGGCTCGGACCAGGCGTTTGCGCAGAGGTTCGTCGATCTCGCCCGGCTTCATCATGCGGCGCACGGCGGCGCCTACTCCGCGCGGCTGTCCGCGGCTGCCGCTCTGGTGCATTTTGGCCTCGCGGCGGGACTGCTGGTGCAGGGCCCACAACGTGAGGGCCACGTGCAGGGCGTCTTCGGCGCAGACCAGTTCCCCTTCGCTCAACGTCCGGGCGCCGTTGTGCGGTTCGTGCAGCGGGGTGGTGTCGATGAGATTCCACAGGTCGGGGAGCTGTCCGGCTTCGCGGCCCGCACCTCTGCGGAGCCTGGCGAGGGCGGCAACGGCCGTCGCCTCGTCGGCCAGATATCCGCGCTGGAGCGCGGTGATGCGTTCGCCGGCGAGCTGTTCGACGCGCCGACGGACGGTGGGCGGAGCGGTGGCGGTCGTCATGCGTGCACCTTCGTGGCGGTCTCGGTCACCGGGGCGCTGCTTGCACCCGATGGCTGGTCGGGAAGATTCGGGTGGCCCAGGCACCTGTCCAGGCGGGATCGGAACCACTTGCCCGCGAGAGCGGAGTTGAGCCACTCGGTGCCGTGCTTGACCGTGATGGTCCGGCCCTGCCACGCGGCGTCTCCGGCCTCGGTGATGAGCCGGTCACCGAGCCTGCCCACGATCCGGTGCACCCGGCGCTGCCATTCGGTGCGCTGCTCGTACGGGTCGCCATGGCCGTCCAGGCCGGCCAGCCACGTGCGGTACGCAGTGTCGAGTGCTGCAAATCCGAGATCGCGTGCTGTGGCACCGGGTCCTTCGGTCTCGGTGCCGGCGGCACGTGCGAGGTCCGTGGCGAGGTCGCCGAGCGCCTTGACGGCGTCATCGGCATCGGTGGCGGCTCCGACGGCCTGCTCGGCGAACTCTCGTTTTTGCTGGTGGAGCAGGACCACCGCCATGGAAATGTGATCATCGACGACCTCGTCGATGACGGACTGCTGCGTGCCGTACTGGGCGCCGACGATCCGGGCCCGAACGAAAAAGCCTTCCTCCAGCTCGCCGTCTGTCACCAGACGCGCAATCCACTCAAGGACCCTGGGCCGCAGATAGCTCGCGGCTTCAGCGCCCTGGGACGCCTCGGTCCGGTCGGCGATCAGGGAGGCGATCCCCCGCCACGCGGAGCGGGCCGGGTCGTGTTCCCGGGGCATGTAGACCAGGGGTTCGCCATGCTTCTTCTCCTGCGCAGCACTGCGCCGCCAGGCGGTCATCGGCTCGTAGACGTGCTTGTTGCGAGCGGTGAGCGGGTCACCGTAGCCAAGGACCACGCCGTGCACCGCGTCGGCGTCGGCGTGCAGGAGCAGGCGCCGCGACTGCCAGGTGTACAGATCGCGTACACCCGTGGGCGGACGCTGCGGCCCTGCACCTGGCCCGCACGCCTCGCGCCGCCAGGCAGGAAGGTCGTGGTCGCCGTCGGAACTCAGACCGGGAGTGTCAGCAACAGCCACAAGGTTGAGCAGGAGGGTCTCCCGCAGTGTGTGCCCCTCTGCGAAGACTCCTCCGAGATTGCCGGTCCACCCGACCCCGAGCGGATACACCTTGCCGCCCTTGACCCGGTCGTCGCCCGCGACACCGGTCTTGATGCCGGAGGTGTCGTAGGCGTGTGTGTGGACGACCCAGCGGGCGGCCTCGGCGAACGTCAGCCGGTCGACGGTGGGCATCCTGGAGCTGAAGAAGGGCTCCCCGTTGGGGACATCGGCCACGATGCGGTTGAGCGGAAAGACCTCGTTCTTCGCCGTGTGCAGCCCGGCAACCTGAAAGAATGGGATACGGGCATCGAGCAGGTCAAACCGGGGGCGGTGTTCGTCGAGATAGGCGGACAGCGGCGCGAAGCACTCTTCGTCCGCCCATACATCTGCCCAGTGCTCGGCGTCTCGTGGCCCGTCGAGCGCGTCGTGGGCCAGGGCGAGCAGCAGGCGTAGCAGGGCGAATTCCTGAGTGGGCAGGTCCCCGACGAGCCGACGCAAGGTGTCGGCCTGTTCGAACACCTCGCGCAGCGACAGTTCGTCCTGGCCACCGTCCTGTCTCAGCACCGGAATCCAGGGCTGTGTGGTCAGGTCGAACGACAGCCCGCCATCACTCCTGCTGTTCTGGTCGGTTTCAGGCACGGGTCACCTCGAGGCCGTCGTGCTGGCTGTAGCGGAGTGCGAACCCTGCCAGACGGGTCTGACAATCCTCGTCGAGCGGAAGAATCAGCTGGCCGGAGAGCCAGTGACTGTCCTTCAACTGCCATGCGGGTACGTAGAGTTCCTCCAGCTCTTCGATCGCGCGGTCCATGACAGCGGCGTACGAGAACTGGATCGGCAGCCTCAGTCCGCAGCTCGCTGCCGCCCGTGCCGTTCGCGGCGGCGGGGGCTGGTCCCGGGGCAGTTCCAGCCCCCCGAGTCGGTTGCCGTGGCGGTCCTGCGCCAGCCAGGGAACCGTCGTCAGCGATCCGTCGGCGCGCTGCTGCACGACGACGACCTCAAGACTTTCCCTGCTGTCGCGGACCTGGGCCCGCCCGGTTCGGGTGTCGTCCGCGTCGCCCACTCCTGCCGCAACCCACCCGAACAGGGGCCTGCCGTCCCTTCCGGCTTCCTCCAGTCGGAACACGGCCGCCCGTTCGGCCTGGTCTGCACGGTGCCGCTCGTACCGTTCGAGGGCATCGGCCATCGCGGGTGCCCAGCTCTGCGGGCCTGCGGGACCGTCGGCGTATGCCGCCTGTACGAGGGGGCTGATGTCGTCGGGCAGCCGTACCGGACGGCTTGATGCTTTCTCGAAGTGGGGCAAGAGCGCGGCCGCGGATCGCAGGAGCGCGTACGCCCCGTACACGGCGACCGAGCCTCGCACCGGCGCCGGCACGTCGCCTGTCCAGTCGACACCGGTGACCAGACAGCGCGCCCGGCGCAACCGCTTGGGACGTTCGTGCTGCCCTTCACCCCGCTGATGCCGGTGCAGACGCCCCATGCGCTGGAGCAGCAGGTCGACCGGGCAGAGGTCGGTGACAAGTAGGTCGAAGTCGACGTCGAGGGACTGCTCGGCCACCTGGCTGGCCACGACGATGTGCGGCCCCGTCGGGCGGCCTTCCGCTTTGCCCGGCGGCCCGAAGCGTTTCAGGAGATCTGCGTCCTTCGCCGCGCGGTCGATGTCGATGAAACACGAGTGGGCGACCGTCACGTGCTCATCACCGAACGTCGCCCTGAGCACCTGGGCGGTCTCCAGCACCCGCTTGACCGTGTTACGTACGACCAGCACGCAGCCGCCGCCGTCCAGCTCAGTGGCGAGTCGGTCAACGAGAACGTCCAGGTCGTCGTCGATCCGCTCCAGGATGACGTCCGTGCCCCGGGCGGAGGCGCCAGGACTGCTCAGGACCGGTTTCCCGCCGGGTGTCACGGCGGTCAGCAAAGGATAGGCGCCGGCCTTGCCCACCGCCTCGAACTCCGCGGCACTCCGGGCTTCTTCGGCGCTGCCGCCCGCGTACGCCTCGACGAGCTCGCGGCGCCTTCCCGCGGGCAGGGTCGCGGACAGCACCACCACTGGCACGCGATACGCGCCGAGCCACGACAGCACGCGGTCGAGGTAGACGCTCATGTACGTGTCATAGGCATGCGCCTCGTCGATCACGACGACCTTCCCGGCGACCGCGAGGTGGCGCATTGCCAGGTGTCGGCTCTTGAGCCCGGCGAACAGCAACTGGTCGACGGTTCCCGCGACGAACGAGGACAGCATGGCCTTCTTACGGCCGCGCAGCCAAGCGTGCGCGACGAGCTCAGCAGGAGCGGACCGTGTCGCGTGCGTGGGGCGCCATGGCGGCTCTTCGGGCGCGTCCGCGTCGACCGCGACGATCCGGTGGCCGCTCTCGCGCATCAGGTCGGCAAAGTCCTCGTTCAACGCGGCCTTCGAGTGAGCGAGCAGGACGGAGTACCGGGCGTCTTCGGCTGCGGGCAGCCGCTCGAGCCAGTTAAGAAGGCGGGGGAACATCGCATTGCCAGTGGCCATGGTCGGCAGCGCGAAGAACACGCCGCCCGCCCCCGAGCGGGCAGCGAAGATCTCGGCGACCGCCAGGGCGGCCTCGGTCTTCCCCTCCCCCATCGGCGCCTCGATCACCATCAGCCCCGGGGCTGCCATCGCCCGGGCCAGTTCGACGGCGGCTTCCTGCACCGGCCGGACCTTCGCCCCTGGCGGCAGATCGAAGCGGGAGGCGACCAGTTCCTGGGCGTCCCCTGCGGGCTCGTCCGGGCACCAGGGCGCGGGCAGATCCAGCCCGCGCCAGGCCGCGGCCACCCGCTCCTCACTGCTGCGGACGACGTCCTGCGGGAAGTAAGGAAAGAGGTCGGTGTTGCTGGAGACCCAGTCGGCGACGATCACCAGCGCTGTGAGCAACACCTGCACCGGCTGCGGCAGTTTCACCGACCGCCACTCATTCAGCCGGTCCCGTACGCCGTACTCGTCGGCGCACGCATCGAGCAGGTCATCCTGCACCCGCTGCCACGCGGCTCGGCTCAGCCCCGGGGTACGCAGCAGGTGCCCGTGCTTGTGCAGGGCTGCAATGTGACCGTGCTCCGGAGGCACCCCGTGGTGTCCTCCCACGACGACCGTGACCTGCCCGGTCTGCTTCACCGTCCAGCCATGCCGCTTCTGCAGCCACTCCCCCAGCAACGCCTGCCCGGCCAGCCCGTGCGGCGCCACCCTGCGGTCCGGCCCGAGGACCCGCGCCGAGCGCATCTGCAGCCCTTGCTCACGCATATGGTCTGCGAGCTGTTCGACCTGACAGGCGAAAGCGGGCGTCGCCTTCCCGATGTCGTGCACCCCCGCCAGCCACACGGCAAGCCGACGTGCGTCCTGCTCACCACCGGGCAGCGCCGAGGCGATCAACTTCCGTACGCTCGCGGGCAGCCACGTGTCCCACAGCAGACCGGCCACAGCGGCGCTGTCCTCCATGTGCCGCCACAACGGCAGCCACCCGTCGGAATCCCTGTCGTGCTTCGCCCATACCGTCAGCACCGGTCCATCGAGCCTGCCCCGCAGGCCCGAGCGGGACATTCCCTCACCCGTCATGCCTGATGAATACAGGCAAACCCGGTCCCAGAATGCCTATATGACGAAAACTCAAGAAATCTTCTTCTGACCCGACAGTAACTCCCTGACGGCAGGCAGACAGGATCTAGGATGATCACTTTGCACTGCCGCCCACCGGACGTCTAGACGGAAGAACCAGGTGCGTTATGCCTGTTATGCCGGACTCGGTGAAAGTATGCGAAAACTGCGTGTCGTCGCGATAAAGGCGCAGGTCACGCAGTCTGCTCCCCGCACCCGCGGGGATGGTCCCGGATGCTGACCGCCGGGGCGTGGTCCGGAGTGCTGCTCCCCGCACCCGCGGGGATGGTCCCGGATGCTGACCGCCGGGGCGTGGTCCGGAGTGCTGCTCCCCGCACCCGCGGGGATGGTCCCGCGGCCGGCGATGCGGTGCTACAGGAGAGACACTGCTCCCCGCACCCGCGGGGATGGTCCCGTGTTGTCCTGGGTGCGGACGTCCCACACGATCTGCTCCCCGCACCCGCGGGGATGGTCCCGGCGGCGCACTGACATCGCGTTCGCCCTGGGCCTGCTCCCCGCACCCGCGGGGATGGTCCCTGGCTCGATGTCTACACCGGAGTGAACGGAGGCTGCTCCCCGCACCCGCGGGGATGATCCCAGCCCGAAGTGGGACAGTTGGCTTTCGCAGATCTGCTCCCCGCACCCGCGGGGATGGTCCCGTCCTCCAGTTCCACGCGGGTGAAGTGGTCAGCTGCTCCCCGCACCCGCGGGGATGGTCCCGATCACCGCCGACGCCGGGGGAAACATCACAGCTGCTCCCCGCACCCGCGGGGATGGTCCCGTGGCGGGGGCCCTGCCGGACCCACGGCACTGCTGCTCCCCGCACCCGCGGGGATGGTCCCGGTGTTCCGCCAGACCGAGCGGGGCCCGGACACTGCTCCCCGCACCCGCGGGGATGGTCCCGACTACGTCTCCGCCTGGCTCCGCATCATGCGCTGCTCCCCGCACCCGCGGGGGATGGTCCCGGTGTCGATTCCAGCAGGCATGGTCATGGGTCCTGCTCCCCGCACCCGCGGGGATGGTCCCCAGCGACCACGGCAGACCGTCGCGCTCCACCTCTGCTCCCCGCACCCGCGGGGATGGTCCCACGGTCACGAGCGTGACGTGCGCGACCGGTCTCTGCTCCCCGCACCCGCGGGGATGGTCCCGGCGTGACCAAGACCGTAGACGAGCAGAACAACTGCTCCCCGCACCCGCGGGGATGGTCCCGGCACCTTCACTTCCGCCGGAACGCTCACCGTCTGCTCCCCGCACCCGCGGGGATGGTCCCGGGCGCGACGGGGTCGACGGGACGGACGGTCGCTGCTCCCCGCACCCGCAGGGATGGTCCCATGGCGCCTGCCATCGAAATGGAGGAGACTGGCTGCTCCCCGCACCCGCAGGGATGGTCGCCCTGCGGATCCCTGGCATATGCCGCAGGGTCACTGCTCCCCGCACCCGCAGGGATGGTCCCTGCGCCGCCTGGTAGGCGGTCGTCTGCATCGTCTGCTCCCCGCACCCGCAGGGATGGTCCCGTCATGCACGCGTCGAAGCCTGGCGACACCGCCTGCTCCCCGCACCCGCAGGGATGGTCCCTGCGCCGCCTGGTAGGCGGTCGTCTGCATCGTCTGCTCCCCGCACCCGCAGGGATGGTCCCGACCCGCCAGGCGGAACCTCGTAGATCGGCCACTGCTCCCCGCACCCGCGGGGATGGTCCCTCACCACTTGCCTACCTTCTTCGCCAACGTGTCTGTTCCCCGCACCCGCGGGGATGGTCCCGGCCAGGCGTTGGTCAGGATCGGGTCGAAGGACTGCTCCCCCGCACCCGCGGGGATGGTCCCAGTCGCGGCCTCGGTGAGGGCGGCCGGTCGAGCTGCTCCCCGCACCCGCGGGGATGGTCCCCTGCGCAACTCTTTCGTCGGTCTGATCGTCGTCTGCTCCCCGCACCCGCGGGGATGGTCCCGTGTCGAGCAGGTCGTCGGCCTTGTTGGCGCTCTGCTCCCCGCACCCACGGGGATGGTCCTCCGGCGCCGATCCGGTACGAGGTCGGCACCCACTGCTCCCCGCACCAGCGGGGATGGTCCCTCATGCCGCACTCCTCAGTTCGTCTTGTGCCACTGCTCCCCGCACCCGCGGGGATGGTCCCTGCATGAATTCCGGGACCCTCGTGAGCCGGCTGCTCCCCGCACCCACGGGGATGGTCTACGGGACGATCCTGCTACCGCTCGAGACCCGCGGCAGCTCGACAGAAAGGGCTGTGCCTCAAGAACGGTACGGGTCACGTCTCCTCCTCAGCCTGCATGCGGGCCGCTTGCCGGCGCCACACCCTGACGGCCACCGCGACGGCCAGAACGAGGGCCTCGGCACCGACCATGGTCGCCCACCAGGCCGGCGGGTCCCCAACAACGAGCCAGACAAGGCCAGTACACAGAGCCGCGGCGAGCAGGCCGTGGATGGCCTGCTCGGCGAGTTCGAGAGTGCGGGGCATCGGTTCCTCCGAGGTGGGGTGACTGGCGGCGGTCGGCCGCCAACCACAAGACGAGACCAGGCGGTGGAGGGTTCGAAGGGGGGCGCACAAGTGCTTACAAACACCTGCCCGTGCCAACGCGAGCCGCCCTCCCGGTGTGGCCGCAGTTGCAGCGTTTCGTGTCGATGCCGGAGCATGCAGGGGCTGGGCGGGGGCGTCGGGTGCGAACGCGTCGAGGATTTCGACGAGGTCCCGATTGGCATCCGGGTAGCCGTCGCCCCATCCGTTGGTCGGGGTGGTCTCCTCGGCAACAAACTCGCGGATGGCTGCCAGCCGGCCCTGGTGCCGAATGAGGAGGATCGCCTGGCGGATCGCCCTCTGACGGAAGGCGTTGACCTGGTCGCGCAACTGCTCGATCTCCCGGTCCCGGACGCCGAGTACGGCGTCGGCAACGGCGTGCCGCTCAGGGCGCTGCCGGAGCCGTACCAGCTGACCGAAGTCTGAGTACAGCGAAGCGGCCCGCCCGATTGGGCCGGGGCCGCATTTCTTGTTTCTCAGAGGTGACTGGTCAGGATGTCGAGCATCGCTTCCAGATCACCACGAGTCATCTTCGCCGTGCACAAGTTGGCTACAGCCAGCGGGTTCGTCCACTCCTCCATCACTGTGGATGACCCAGATGAAGAGCCTCCCCGGGGTTCGGGAACGCTACTACGGCCGTCCCGATCAGTGGATACCCGGCGCTTTCCGCCACCCGTCTGCGTCCCGGAACCGCCCCACGCGGCGGCGCCGGGGCCCAGACAGGCCGCCGGCCTCGCGCACCATCCCTCCCACCACAGTGCCTGCTTCTTAAAAGCGTTCGCGGACAGGCACTTTGACCGTCCGCGAACGGAAGCTATGAGTCGTACGGGTTACCTGACTCATCAGTAATCGAGATTCCCTGCCAAAAATGGACCTTCACGCCGTTGTTTGACCCGACCCCCGGGGACCGGTCAAGGGGCGCTGCCTGTGCCGTGCCAGCAGTGCTCACGGCGGCCACGAGGACCATGGACGGTACGGAGATCAGAGCGGCTGCCCTGATCTGCATGACGGTCTTGCGCTTCATCGGCTCCCCTTAAATTCGTTGTCGGGCGCGCGCCCGGTGTGTTCTTTAAACGCTCTCGGAGCGATCCGGTCACTGTGGTGCAGCTGGCCAAGGAGCCGGTCGAAGAAGGTGCGCAAGGCGGCTGTGTGCTGGTCCCCGATACTTCGGCGGCGGTCATAGTGGGCGCGAGATTCGGATAACGCGGCGAAGGACCAGAGGTAGCCGACGTCGGCCAGTCGTGTTCTTCACCTTTAGGCACTGTTTCTCGGATCATGTTCGGAGCCAGATCATGATGGCTGCGAGGGTGACGGTTCCGAGGTAGATGTAGGCGCGTTTCTCGTAGCGGGTGGCGACGGCGCGGAAGCCTTTGAGTCGGTTGATGGCGCGTTCGACGGTGTTGCGTTTCTTGTAGCGCTCGCTGTCGAACCCGGTGGGCCGGCCGCCTCGAGAACCTCGGTTCTGCCGGTGTCTTTGCTGGTCGAGACGTTCGGGGATGGTGTGCCGGATTCCGCGTCGTCGTAGGTAACGGCGGTTCTTCCGGGACGTGTAGGCCTTGTCCGCCAAGACATGGTCGGGTCGCGTGCGGGGCCGTCCGACTCCGGTGCGGGGCACGGAGACCTGCTCCAACACACGCTCGAGCTGCGGGCCGTCACCGTAGTGTCCGGGCGTCAGGACGAAAGCGAGGGGGCGGCATCGTCCCTCGGCGACGAGGTGGATCTTGGTGGTGAAGCCGCCGCGGGAACGTCCCAGACACTCGCCGATCTGACCACCTCCTCCAGCCGGACGGCCAGTCTCCGCAGCACCGGATCGACCTGGTTCGTCCCCCGGCCGGCCCCCTTTTCAGGGACCGCGGCCGCCGACGCTTTCCTCGCGCCGGCGGCGTGCTGGTGGGCCCGCACCGCCGTCGAGTCCACCGACACATCCCAGTCGATCCCGCCCGCGGCGTCCTCGGCAGCCTGGATGCGAGACAGCAGCATCTTCCAGGTTCCATCAGCTGACCAGCGACGATGCCGCTTATAGACCGTTTCCCACGGCCCGAACCGCTCCGGCAGATCCCGCCACTGCACACCCGTCCGCACCCTGTAGAGAACCCCGTTGATCACCCGCCGATGATCGCTCCACCGACCTCCACGCGCACCACCAGGAGGTAAGAACGACTCCAGCCGATCCCACTCCGCATTCGTCAGATCCCCACGGCCCATGCAGCCAGCCTGACCCCAACACCCCACTCACGTCCGGAGATCCGAGAAACAGTGCCTAGTGATGGGCGATCAAGCTCTTGCCGGAGGCTCTGGTGGTGGGTGGTGAGCCGGCGTCTGCCTTGAGCGCACGGCCGTCGGCGAACAAGGACCAGTCGTCGCTGATCTCGGCCAGGAGTTGCGGGCTCCGGTGGGTCGCTGTCCGAGAAGCGCCAGGGCCCCTCAATGCCCCCGTGGACGACCTGGTGCAGTTCCTCCGCGACCGCCTCGACGAAGACGAAAGAAGACGGGCGCTGCCGCCGAGTCCGCATGGTCGGTCGACCACGGGCACTACGCCAAACTGGTCTACGGGGCCGACCAGTCCGCGGTCCTCTGTGGTGGATGCTGGGGCGGTGAGGCTTCGGTATCGTCGACGGCCGACGCGCTGCACATCGTCCGCCATGACCCGGCCAGCGTCCTGGCCGTGGTCGAAGCCAAGCGGGCCGCCATCAGCCATCACAAGAAGCTACGCCCCTTCGCCGAGTTGGAACGCCGTGAGGAGTACATCCTTGCCGAGGGCGCCGGCGCCGTCGTGATCAAGATGCTTGCCCTGCCCTACGCCGACCACCCTGGCTACCGCGACGACTGGCGGCCGTAGCGCGCCATGGAGCCATGACCGTCCGTTTCTCGTCGACGTGTGCGGCGCCCAGGCGGACTGAACTACAAGTGGCCTCGACGGGGGAGTGCGAGACCACGGGCGCGTGTGTGTTTGTGACGGACCCTAGTTGTCCGGATCGCTGGTTTGAACGGCGGTATGCCCGGATGGGCCGGTCGGCTCACGCCTCTGCTGCCAGCCCACGACGAGGCGATCGAGGAAAGCGGCCCGTAACGGCGCGTGGGTCCTCAGGTGACCGTTCTTCGTGAAGTAGGACATCGCGGTCTCGGCCAGATCCTCGTCCGAGTTCGTTTCGCCGTAGCCGCTGATCGGGCGCTCCTTGACAAAGAACTTCCGTGGCTGGCCGTCTTCGGTCCAGGTTCCTGCCTCGCGCGCGAACCGAGGTATTTGGTCCTTTAACTCCTCGGTGATACGGATCGCCGCTGCGAAGGGCGACTCGCCCGGGTTCAGGACGACCACAGCGGGCCGGAGTATCTGTACGGTATGGATCGCAGCAGCGTGCTGAGGTGCCTCCTGCCGGAATTTCTCAGAGTCCTGCAAATGGCGGAATAGGGAGTTTCTGAAATCGTCTAGCGGAGTTTTGGCGGCAATGTTGCCAAACTTCGTGGGTGACTCCACGCCCTCCCAGAACTCCGTCGTGAATTCCGCCAGTGCGTACTTGAGGAGACCGTGGGACAGTTCGTGTGTGGCGGTCTGCTCGAGCGTGTCAGTCTTGCTGAGATGTGCGGTCGTGTAGATATTGAACAGCTTGCGGGACTCGAAGTACTGCCCCGTTGCCTGCGCGAAAAGCTTCTTCTGCCGCAGTGCCCAACTCACCGACCCCGCGGTTTTGACTTCTTGCTCGACATCACTCCGGGTGGATGTCGCGCGCCGGTCGCCGAGGATCGGTGCGTAGTGGTCCATCGCAGCGTGCAATTGCTGCACGAGCGGCAACGGCCAGGCGCGCGGCTGGATCTTGTCCTGAACTGTCTCCGGCGTGCCCAGATTGTTGCTCTTGACCGCCTCGACCCCGGCAGCCGAGTCCAAATAGATTCCGAAATCATCGGCGATCTTCTGCACCATCAGTTGTCGCCGGTGCTCGTGTTCGGTCAGAGCGATAGCGATGGACCGGCCGTCGTGCTCCACCGGAAGGAGGTGAATGCGTGCAGCGTCCGCGCGTACTTCGTATTTCGCGTCGTCACGGAGCGTGGCACGCAGTCCGTTCCAGTTTGCAACGCGGCCGATCCAGCCGTTGTCGCCGCGGAGTATGAAGCCTCGTTCGTGGAGGAAGTCGTCGCCGTAGCGGAGCCAGTGTCCGACGATGGCGACGCCGTCGGGGAGGAGGAGGGTGCCGGCGTTGCCAACGCGGTAGGTGTAGGAGCGAGACGAGCGGGAGTAGGAGCGGGTGAAGTCGTGGAAGATTTCAGGGTCCTTGCCCTTGCCGTGTTCGGTGTAGGTGATGTCGGTTGCGGGTTTGGGCAGGCCGTAGCGTTCTGCCATGAGAGCGATCTCGTGGCCGAGTTGCCATCCCTGGGCGCGAGGGTCGACCCCGTGGTCGCGTGAGCCGCCGCTGAGTCCTGGGTGTGTTGTGTCCTTGATACGCGTGAGAGCGTCGAGCAGCTTCTTGACACTGTCGGCGGGCGTCTGGCCGGCGAGCGCCGCGGTGATCTTCTCGTGTGCCTCTGCCGCCGCGGCGCGATATTCGACATTCCTGCCGGGGAGCGTGGCGCGGTCGCCGAGCTGGACTTGGTGATCGGGCCGTACCACGGTCCGCTGGAGCCGGTCGCGGAAGTCCTCGAACCGCGCCTGTCCCTGCGGATTCACTGGGGCCGGGCGCGGAGCGCTCTCCCTGAAGGACGGTCCCAGCGCGCCGGCGGCCTGAGGCTGCTGATCACGGCCCTGAGGAGTGCCCGAGGCCACCGGCGGGACAGACACTGCGCCCTGCGGCGCCCAGAGATCGAAGGTGTGCGCATCGGGAGTGCGCGCGCCGCGGGTGGGCGCGCTTGCCTGACTCTTGATCGGCCGGACCTGCGCGCTCTCGCTCTGCGGAACGGGGAGCGAGAGCTGAGTGTTCGACGCGCTATCCACTGCAGGCGCCTGGGGGGTGCCGATGCCTTCCGTGGACTGCGACGATCTTGGGCCGGAGTCGTTGTCGTCGGGGGGCGTGAGGGGCGTGGCGGCCGTCGGCGAGGGCTGAGCGGTGGATGTGGACGTCGACGCAAGAACTGATTCCGGCGTCTGCGGTGCCCCGCCTCGCAGACCGGCCGGCCGGCCGGTGAGGAGGATCTGCGCGATTGCCTCACCACGTTGGCGAAGCGTCCCTGTCCGCAGGTGGGAGGGCAGCTCGTCGTGAAGCTGCTCCACCGTCTCGGCGTCCACCGGGCCGTGGGCCGGGTCCAACGCCCGCATTTCTCGGGCGACTTCCGTGCGGAGCAACGCGAGGTCCTGGGAGAGAGCCGACTCCGGGCGGGTCCCTTCGGACGACGTCGGCTCCAACCCCTGAACCGACGGCGCATTGTCCTCATCGGCCCGTTCGGCAGGCCCTGTTCCGCCTGTTTTGGGCCGTGGCGCGCGTGGTTGCGGGGCGATGTAGTGGTTTTCACTGTCATGGATGACGACGGCGAGTGGCACCTCGGGTTCCTCCCGTCGGGCGGCACCGGCGATGCGGCCATCACCTGTCGGCCTGTCACCGACGGCCCCGTCGCTTTCGTTGTGCCCCTGGTGTCCGCCGCCGATGAATTCGACTTCTTCGTTCGAGTTCACCAGCGCTATCCGGACGCCCAGTTCCCGGGCTGCCACGGTGGACAGGACGCGGGCCGTCAGCTCCCTTGTGGTCTCCTCTTCGTCGTCTGCGTACGTTGGGTCAAGGAGCAGGAGCCGGAACCGTTGGACGAGACTCAGGCCGGCATCGGTGAGGGGCAAACTTCCGCCCCCCAGAGCACCCTGCACCTGCTGCCCTGGCGAGTACGGCACACCGGCGCCGCGCAGCAAGTCCAGCGGTACCAAGGCCCCGCCGTCCAGAGGCGGTAGTGCATGGCCGGGGACGTCGGCGTCGGTGACGCGAAGCGAAAGCCAGGCGGAGAACGCTTCGGCTGTGCCGGCATCAGCTGCTGCGAGGATCTCAAGCGCAGCAGGTGCCGCGTGACGCAGGGCGAGCAGTAGCGACCCGGTGAAGCCTTTGTCCGGCTGCGGGGGCTCGTTGGGAGTCAACGTCAGCACCACGCCGTCCAGTTCGGCGGAGTTCGGCCCAGTACGGCGGTAGGCGCTTTGTGGAGGCGACGCGGTGGCGGAACGCGGCTCAGTGGCTTCCTCGTCGAGGTCGGTGTACTGCTCGTCAGGCGAAGCCGAGCGTAGGGCTGGTGCGGTGGTCGTGGCTGCGGAGTGCGGGGAGGCCGCGCTTTCGGGGAGGGGTCGGGGCGGTAGGAAGTGCGGGCGGTACGGAAGCACCGCCCGCCACGTGTCGGGTACGGCCTGTCCGGGGGAGGCGGTCAGGTGGACCTGGGAGATGCCGTTGGCGCCGGGGTCGGTCACGGTCAGACCGTCGGGGTCGGTGTGGTGGAGTACGCGTCGGCCGGTTCGATCCGCGATCGCCTGCGCCAGGGCTCCCCGCCCAGCGAGATCTCCCGAGACCACGAGCACGATGCGCTCCAAATCATCGGGGAGTGCGGGGTCCTCGGCTGCAAGTTCAGCGACTTGGTCGAATGGCAGCCGATGTCGGACCCCGTTTGGCTCGACCATGTCGACGTGGTCGGGGCCGACCTTGGCGACCAGGAAATAGATTGCTTTCTCCCCCGGGGCGAAGGGCAGGTGCAGTTTGTTGATCGGCCTGCTGGTGAAGTTGCGGCCCCAGGTCTCGACGTGGGTGCCTTGAACAAGTGTGGTGAGGGAGAGGAGATGGGTGGTGGTCTCGAGGTGGTGGGCGGCCCAGGCGGCGGGTCCGGTTCCGGTGCGGCCTGCGGCGATCGCGTGTGCCACTACAAGCCCGGCGGCGTCTTGCCATTCTGGGGTGGCTGGTTGGGTTTCATCCAGGTGGAGCACGTTCCGCACAAGGTTGTCCGTGGGCCCGCCCCAGGTGCCGATGGCGACTTGGGCACGCACCAGAGACCAGAAGGCCAGGCCGCGCCGGTCGTCCTCGGTGACCGGACCAATCACGGGGCCGTTCACCGGTTTGGAGAAGTCCACGTTGTCCAGGACGGCATTTGTCGCGGCTGCGCTGGAGTGGGTCCACACCTGGCGAAGGTTTTGGACCATGGGGAGGGGCAGGTGGGCGGTGAGCCGGAAGGCCTGGGGGGCGTCGGCAGAGGCACGGACCCACCGTTGGGCGTGTGCGAGCAGTGCACGGTAGGCGTCGGTGTCGGCCGCGGGTGTGGGCCGACCGGGAACTTGGTGGAGTTGTTCTGCGGCGTACTGGAAGAAGGCGAGGGTGAAAGGGCCCGTTCCGTCGAAGACGCGATCTGCTTGACGGAGTCGTTCCAGGGCGCCGATACCGGCCACGAGGTGCGGTTCATGTTCGGCGGTGGGGCCGAAGACCTGCCGCAGGGCCCGTACCAGGCGGGCTGTCTGGCCGACAATGTGCTGGGGCAGCGGGCCTGAGTCGGCGGTCAGGCCCATGGCGCGTGCCAGCTGCTCCAGCGCCGCGCCCTCCGGCTCTGGCTCGTACTCCTTCCACTCACCGAACACACCGCGACTGCCGGCGGTGATGAGCAGCTTGGGGCTTGCCAGGGTGCCCGCTACGCCCACGCTGTGGGTGGGTGCGTAGTGGGGTGCGCCGGCTTCGGTGGACATGATCTGGGCGGGTTCGCCGGTGGTCAGCGGGTCCACGGCCCCATGCGGCACGGATCCCGCATAGCACCGTGAGACGAGGATGGGCACGGGGCGACCTCGGGTTGTTTGGCGCAGTCTGTTCAGGCTGGGGCGTCGTTTGAGGTAACCGCCCGCGGACCGCGGCGTCCCCCACAGCTTCCTGACCTTTCCGTTGATCCGCGCCCGCCACCAGAAACGGCCGTCCTCGTCGTTGTGACCGTCGAAGACGTACATCCGCAGGGCCGGGTCCGCGTCCCCCCACGCCGTGGACGTTGTCCCCACCGGGACGAACGTCTGATAGGCAGGATCCGAGTGGTACACGAAGCGCGCGGATCGCAGCCGGAAGTGGTAGCTGGTCGCTTCGTTAAGTGCCTGTTCGATGTCGTTGACGGTGGAGCGGCCGATGGACTCGTGTGTTTCGGGGTCGATGAGGGCGTGGGTGATGAGGTCCCGATCGGGCACCCAGTACCTGTCACCCTCATCGTCGTAGAGCCACTGGCCGCTGCTCGACGGTTCCGTCCCTGGCGGGGGCAGCAGTCCGGGCGGGCTGACGACCCACTGTCCTACCGGCTGCTCGCCCGGGTGTTCGTCGATCCGGACCGGGTAGGTCATGCCGGTCTCCTCGTCGGTCCATGTGCCCACGTCACCGGTGGATGTCCACACGGGTTCGCCGGTGGTGTTGGCCACGGTCCGTGCCAGGTCGAGTCGGTGCGGGGTGAGCAGGAGGATCGGGGCGCCGGGCGTTCGGGCACGGTCGTTGGCGACCAGCTCGGCGAGCACGTCCTCGGTGACCGGTCGAATGCCCTGGGAGGTCGAGATCCGGAACCGGCGCGCTGGCGGCTTCGTCTCCTCATCGTCCCCGCAGATGATGTAGACGAAGGTGTTAGCAGGCCAGGGGGCGTCGGCGAGACTGCCCTCGACGAGTTCGAAGTCGTCGTCGGTTACCTTCACCAGGCCGACGGTGCTGAGGTCCAGGTTCTCTGGCGATTCGTCGTTCCAGTCGCGGCCCAGTTTCCGGCCCTGAGGGGTCCTGAGCAGCCATCTGTCGGAGTGGGCCCCCTCGCTCTGGAGGTGATGGCCTTCCAGGGCTGCCAGGCTGTGGGCCCGCCCCTCGCGCCGTGCCGCGTCCACCGCCTGGACGGCCTGGCGGCGCAAATCGGCCCGGTCCACGTGCCGAAGGCGCAGCGTCCGGACAGCGAATGTGTCCAGGTCCACCAGTGTCAGGGGAACTGCGCCCTGGTTGCCGGGGAGGACCCCGGCCAGGGTCTTGAGCGCCGCGTGCAGGTCGTCCTGGCTGAGGAGGCCGGCGTCGACGAGCAAGCGCCGCAGCTCCGCGAGCGCGGGAGTGTCATCGTCGAAGACGATGTCCTCGTCATCCGCGGAGTCCTCGTCCATGCTCACGTCGGAGTCTGAGCTGGTGTCCTCGTCGAGGTGCGAGTTCTTCGGGTCTGCAAAGCGGACAGGCCTGCCCGGGTCCTGAAGGCTGTGGGAGCGGGAAGCCGAACGCAGGGCTGGTGCGGGGGCCGTGGCTCCGAAGGTCACGGAGCCAGTGTTCCGGGGGAGAGGTAGGGGTGGGAGGAAGTGCGGGTGGTGCGGACCCGCCTCTTGCCAGGTGTCGGTCTGGGGTGCCTGCCCGGGTGAGGCGGTCAGGCCCTGCGCTGCCAAGCTGCCTGCAGTGATGCCGCTGGTCGTGGACGTCCGGGCGCCGGGCCAGTTGTCCGACCTTTGGGTGCCGGAGGCTGCGGGAGCGGCGGACGGTGTCGGTGTCGGTGTCGGTGTCGGTGTCGGTGTCGGTGTCGGTGTCGGTGTCGGTGTCGGTGTCGGTGTCGGTGTCGAGGCAGTGTTCATGAGCGCGGCGCCGGATGTGCTGACCTGCGAGACCCCGGACCCGACCCCCGTCCCCGTCCCGGACCCGGCTGCGGTTGCGTCCTGAGCAGGGACGATGACGACACCCTGCACAGGAACGGTCGGCACGCCCTGCGATGGACCCGAGGCGATGACCTCGCTCTGACCCGCAGGGCTTTGACCCGGAACGGTCGGGCCGCTGAGCACCGGCATGGATTCGGGCTCGGCCGCGCGGCCGTCTTCCCGCCCCTGGGACACCTCCGTGTCCGCGACCACGTCTACCCGCTGGCTGTCCCCAAGGCCTCTCCCCCCTTCGCCGGTCTGGGGACCCGGCGCGGAGATCGAGCTGCCGGTGCGAGAAGGCTGAGCAGAACCAGCACCTGTCGAGGCGCCAGACGTCTCAGGGGCCCCGGACAGCGTCGGCATGTGCGAACCCCCGTCGCCCAGCCCATCGTCCTGGCCGACTCCGCGCGTTCCCTCCAACACGAGCCCGCTCTCGTCCTGTGGCTGCACCCGCTCGACCCTGCCGTCCTCAGCCCGAGTCCCGCTCGACGACGCCGGACCACGCGCCGTCTGCAACTCACCGTTCACGTCCGCAGCCTCGGGCAAGCCAGACCTGCTGAACATCCCCGTCGCGCCAACAACCCCACCGGCCCCCGGCGCCGGCGCTCCCGCACCCCTCACAAGCCCCAAACCGGTGTCCACACCGGTGTCCACACCGGTGTCCACACCGGTGTCCGAGACGGACACGGAGTCGTCCTCGACGTCGGTGAACGAGGACGCATCGCTGACATAAACCGACGACCCGTCACTGAAAGAATCGCTCAGGTCGCTGACACTGGTGAGGTTGCTGGGGACCTGCGGAGCATTCCCCAGGTTAGGAACGTCCGCACCCGGCAGGGATCCTGGAGTACCAACCGCCTCGAGCCCGTCCTCCGCACCCAGCGCACCCAGCGGACCCGGAGCTTCGGGGCCGTTCGCTCCAGGCGGGAGCGGGGACGGGAGCGGGGGCGGAGCCGAGAGCGTAGCGGCGGGCCGCACTGCATCCGGGACGCCGAGACCGACACTTCCCCCGGCGCCGAACCCCGCGGGCGGCACCGTGAACTGCGTGCCCTGCCAGTCCCCGACCGTCAACGGGTGACTGCTGTTGTCCCACACCGCGTCCGGCGAGTCGGGCAGACCCGGCTTGTCGCCGAAAAAATTGTTGTTGAGCGAAGTCTTCTGGAAGAACTCGTGATACAGCCCCAGACCAGCCGCACCCGCCACGAGTTCCGCGCTGGTGGTCAGCCCACCGCTGACACCCGCCATCCAGAAATCTTGCCAGCTGAGCCCGAACTTCCCCTCGAACACCAGTTTTTGCAACCCCATGGCGAAAATCTCAGCCTGGCCCTCGTTCACAAAAGCGAACGGAACCTCCGAGCCCTCTTTCAGCCACTTGTCCTTGAAATGCTTCGCGACGAACTTCCCGTAGAACTCGGCCAACGCACCGCCGAAGAACCCGGCGAAGAACCCGACGAACGCCGACTTGCCGATGTCGGTCCAGTCGAAGTCCTTCCGCTGCCGATCCGGACTGTCCGGCACCGTCATCGACAGGACCTGCGCGAAGAACGACGTAAACGCCTCCTCAAGCGCCTCCAGCACCGCCGTGAACGGCGTCGGCGCAGCACGCCCCATCCGCTGCATGACCAAAATGATCGACAAAGCCGTGCGCGACCTCACCGCCACCGCCTCGGACAGCGACGTCCCCCCAGTGAACACCGACAACAGTGCAATCAACGCCAACTCGAGATTCATGAAAGAGAACTCGATCAGAATCTCGTACTTAGCCTCGGCCAGCTTCCTCGAACGGTCGACCTGCCGATCGCCCGTCTTCTCCAGCTCATCCGCCATCCGGTACAGATGGTTCACACCGTTGTCATCGACGAACAGCCTCATCGCCCCGACGAACTGGTCCCCCACCGCCGGGGGCATCGAATACCCCACCTGTGCGATCGCACCCTGCGTCGCACCCGACAGATCCCGCAGATCTACTGCCAGCTTCTGATACGGCAACCGGCTGTCGTAGCCCAGGTCCTCATTACCCGATGCCACACTGGCACCCACCCAAACCTGGAGAAATTCCCTGAGGCTCGGAGAGAACTCAATCGCCATAACCGACTTTCCCCGTGCCGAAAGTGCTGCCGCAGCGGATGTCCATACGATGCACCGCCCCGTCTCCGGGGCGACGCAACAATGAAGGGCCCTGCGCTTCTCGGACTTCTTCCTATGCCGCTGCCTGCAACTCTTCGTACTCGGCGTGGACTTCTGCGGGAGACTTGTAGCCAAGTCCGGAGTGGAGGCGCTTTCGATTGTAGAACATCTCGATGTAGCGGACGATAGCCCGGTGGGCGTGTGCGCGTGTTGGGAACGTGGTTCGGTGCACGAGTTCGTTTTTGAGGGCGCCGATAAATGATTCAGCCATCGCATTGTCCCAGCAGACACCTGTGCGGCCGACCGACGCCCGCAGCGTTGCTGTATGGGCACGGGGTGGTGGCGGCGCTTGCCCTTCTGGCCCTGACGTCAACCGCCGCCGAGCGGCCCCTGCTGGTCGTCACCGCCATCGCGCTGTGTGCGCTCATTCCGTTGTGGTACCGCTCCGCTGTGTACGCCACCGACGAGTGGGCCGCTCCGGTGCGGGCCATGGTGAACTTGGGCCGCAAACCGCTGGCCGACGCGCTCGGACTGGTACTGCCCCAGCAACTGTCCGAGGAACGCACCATGTGGCAGCTCGTTACCCGGATGTCCCGGCGTCCCTACCGGGATGCCGCAGATACGGCCTTCGCACCATACCGGGCTGCGCCACCAGATCCGAACTGTCCATTGCATCCACCGGCTTCCAGATCGGGTGCGTAATGCACACAGCGCTGGATGTCCTTGCAGAGAAGTCACGCCCATCCCCGAATAGCGCATGGTGGGAACACTGCCTCTTCCCCAGTCCGACTCCCCCGCCACCGACCGCACCCTCGCCACCGGCCTCGCCGCTCTCACCTAGTACTCCAGCCGGACTTCTCCATTACCGCTGGTCAACGGCTTGAGTGTGGGGATTGTAGCGGGGTGGGTTTGGGTGCGGGGCGGTCTTGGTGGACCGTCCCGCGAACGGGTGGCCGCGCCGCATGTAGTGACAGTGTCGGGCGCGTGCTTGGTGGCGGCGTCTCCAGTGCGACCAGCTCATTGCGTGATCGCGTCGTTCAGGACGGCGGGGTTCAACTGCCAGCAGACGACGGATTTCTGCCGGGGTGAGGTCCACGAGGTCGGGTGTGTCGGCCGCGTCACCCCTTTTTCGCGTTCCTGAACGGCCATCGCCGCGAGGAAGATGTGCGCGAGCATGACGAGTGTGATGTGCCGGAACCAGCCGACGTAGCGGCGGACTTCGTACTGGTCCAGGCCGCATTCGTTCTTCGCACTCTGGAAGCATTCTTCGACCTTCCAGCGGCAGCCCGCGATGCGAGTCAGGTCGGCGACGGTGGCGCCCAGCGGGGCACTGGCCAGGTAGTAGGCCACCTCGTCGGGCCTGGCGATGCTGCGGCGGGCGAGCATCCAGCGTTGCCGAGTGGGCTCGTCGCCGTCGAACTCCCAGACGGCGGGCAGCCGGGCCGCCGCCCAGTCGTAGAGCCGTGGCCCCTTGGCGCCGTTGCCGCAGGACAGGCGTTGCCATGCCTCGGGCGGGGCCTGGCCGATGAGGTGGTCGATGCGGGGGCCGTGGACCTGCTGCGACTTGGGGACCGCGACGACGTAGGACAGACCAGCGTCTTCCAGGAAACGACGGAAGCGGGAGTCCTGGCCGTAGGCGGAATCTGCGGTGACCCAGGAGAAGGCGAGCGGGGAGTGAAGGGCCCGCAGGATCATGGCGCGGGCGAGGTCGTTCTTGGTGGTGAAGTCACGCTCGTCGGGGATCCTGGCCGCTCGGCAGCGCTCCCGGTCTTCGGCCCAGGACTTGGGTAGATAGAGCTCGCGGTCGACCAGGGCGTGCCCGCGTGTGGTGGCGTAGGCGGCGAAGACACCGATCTGGCAGTTCTCGGTCCGGCCCGCGGTCCCGGAATATTGCCGTTGCACCCCGGCCGAGGTGGTGCCCTTCTTGACGAAGCCGGTGTCGTCGATGATCAACACACCCTCTGATGAGCCGAGTTGCTCTGCTGCATAGGACTGCAGGTCATCGCGGAGACGGTCGGCGTCCCACCGGCTGTGGGACAGCAAGTGCTGGAGTCCGTCCGGGGTGGCATGGCCGGCGTACTCAGCAAGCTGCCAGCTGTTCTTGCGGCCTACCGGGCCCAGCAGCCCGCGCACGTAATCGCGCATCCGGCGTCGTGGTTCTATCCGGGCGAAGCAGGCTCCGGCCCGCAGGAATAGATTCTCGAGTTCATGGTCCCAGGCACGCCTGGGCACATCACTGATCACGCCTATGGACTGCTCGGCCCGCAGTCACTACATGCGGCGCGGCCACCCGTTCGCGGGACGGTCTGCCAAGACCGCCCCGCACCCAACCCACCCCGCTACAATCCCCACACTCAAGCCGTTGACCAGCGGTAATGGAGAAGTCCGGCTGGAGTACTAGGCCGCCGCCTCCACCCTCGCTCTGCGCGGCCTCAACCTGCGCTCCTCATCCTTCGTCCACGTCCACAACAACGTCCAACCCATGCCCGTCCAGAACCGCCCCGACATCCACGTCCCCCAACCGTTCCTAGCCAGTGCACATAGGTGAGTCCTGGACCCACTGCCGCGTGCTGGGCGCATCCCGAACGGTGTTGGATGCACTGGTCCCCCGCTTTCGCTTCCCGAAGGACCCCGGCGAGACCCGGTTCGTGTCCGATGCCCCGCCCAAGCGCCACCGCAACGACGACCAGGCCTGACACGCAAATGCCCGGGGCGGTCGTTCCGTCACCAGCGCCATACGCCAGCCGCCCACCCCGGGCACCGCTCAGCCTTCCACACCCCCACCCGGGGGCCGGACCAGGTCCCCGTTGCTGGCGCTCCAGCGATCACGCCCGTACACCCCCTTGATCCACCGGCATCTATGGCCAGCTTCTCCGCGCCCAGATACCGACTGCCGAGAGTCCACACCAGCCGAGACGGAGGCCTCTGCCCACATGCGCGCCCGAACCACGCTCACCCTCGCCCTGCTCGGACCCTCACGCTCACCGCGTGCGGAGCCGACACCCAGTCCCCGCCCGCGCACGATGCCCGTCTGAAGAAGGCCGCGGGTATCTGCAGCATGGACCTGGTCCTCGGGCTCTGGAAGAACACTCGCCCCTGGGCGCTGCGCAACCACAAGATCCGCCCGGCCGAAGGGGCCCGCCGCAACCGCGGACTTATCCGTATCGCCTGGCCGGCACCGAACTCGTTGCCTACCTCACCGAACTTGACGTCAACGCGCACTGCGGCTGGATGAGTTGCATCACCGACGACCGCAAGGCCACCGCCCTCCGCGTCTACGACAGCCTCGCCCCCGCCATCGACCGCGTGAGCAATGTCCGCACGGCCGGTGACCCCGACCCCGAAGTCGTCATCGACGACACCCTCGCCACCCCGCCCCCTGACCACTCGGTTCCACGCCGCCCGCCCCACCGGGCGGCGTGCCGTAGCCACAGGAGCGAAGGAGACGAAGGGCCGACCATCGGCCGGGCCCTTCGTCGCTGCAATCGATTCCATTATGTACTCTGCCTGTGGTTCAGCTCCTTGAGAGGCTGCGGGCGGTGATATCGCCGTGGGAGGTGGTGGCGCGGATGTCGAGTTCGGCGGTGCCGTCGTTCTTGAGGGAGTTGCTGACGCGGCCGTAGTCGGTGCCGGCGTCCAGGGCGGCCGAGACGCCGGCGGCGTCGACCGAAATGTTGCCGGACTGGGTGCGGAGCACGACCGTGCCGCGCACGGCCCCGGTGAGACGGATGTCGTCCCTTGCGGTGCTGATCTCCGCGGGGCCGCCCAACCGGTCGACCTCGATGTCGCCGTCGATCGCAGTGAGGCCTGGCTGCCGCGGACCTTGGTGAGATCACCAGAGCCGTGAAACGTCGGCTCAAGAAGATCCAGTACTGCCCTGACCTCGTCGAGGGCTGTATCGCTGCCACGGGTCTGAGTCTGGATGGCTGATCGAAACCGGGGACGGTCCCGGATCACACATTCCAGTCCTCATAGTCCCCGAATCACACGTCGTCGCAGAAGGTCTCCCAGAACCCGTTGTGCACGAGAGCGGTCTCGTCGATGTTGGAGACGAGATCGCGCAGCTCTTCCGCCACCTCCTCGCACCTCTCCGCGTCGCTCTCCGCATAGAACGGGAAGCATGCGATCACGGCCGCGACGCATCGGCTGAAGGAGTCGAGGTCTCTGTTCACGTGCCAGGTCGTTCGCTGCCTCCAACTTGGGAATTTGCACGATGTGACCACTGGCCACGTCGACGGCGATGCGTCCGAACAGGCCCCTTGTCGCGATGGCGACCATCCCCCGCTCACCGATCCCTCCGAAGTACACGGCTCGCTCAGCGGCCGGTACTCGTATCCGATCAATCCGCCTGGGATGCCAGTCTTCCCGAGATCGATAGCGATCTGGGTGGGCACCTCGGATGGGGCCTCGGTGGGGATCAAAACGAACTCGGGCTTCGGCAACTGCGGTTGGAGGCGGAGGCCGCGCCGCATCGAGCTGCTGGAGCTCGCCACCACGCCGGCCGTGGTGGGTTGGCTGGCCGGTGCGGGCCGGCCGGTTTCGTCGGTCAGTCTCCGTCGCTCGGTTTCGTGGCGGTCTTGGAGTACGCGTCGTGCCAGGCTGCCTTCGCGCCCGAGTCGCCGATCCGGTACACGTCGACGACCGCGCCCGCGGCCACCACCACAGACAGGATGGCCGCGGCGACGTGAAGGACCGACCCGGACCGCGCTCCCGACCGAGCCCCGGAAAGCTCCCGCGACTGCGGCGCGCCCGTACGGCGGGAGATCCACCACACGCCGGCCGCCAGCACGAACAGGCCCAGCGCCCAGGGCAGCATTCCGTCGCCCAGCTCGGCGTGCCGCCGCACCAGCGGGTCGCTGTCCACGTGTCGCTCCAGCCACTCCCCGGCCTGGGTGGCCAGCGGTACGGTCGCCAGCGTGACCAGGGCGAGTAGCGGCAGCGCCAGTCCGAGCCGCCGGGCGGCCTGTGGCCACAGCGCGCATATCACGAGCGTCAGCGCGCTGAGCGGGACCAGGACAACGACGGCATGGACCAGCAACACGTGCGCGGGCAGGCCGTTGATCAAACTCATCAGGCGCTCCTCCAGGGGCGGCCGTGGGGGCGCGAACGCCCCCAGTGGAGGGAAGGGTGAACTGGTTCAGGCGGGTGCCAGGAAGTGGTCGCCTCTTTTCCGGCTACCCGGGCGGAGGCAGGAGCCTTCACCCGTGAATACGGCGACTTCCTGTCTCGAGTTCACGCCCGTGAGGCTAGATTTCGAGGCCGTGGCGTCGGCCCGCGGGCGTGGCACTTCTGAAGCGCTGTCAGTGGCTGTTTGTAACTGATGGTTTCAGAATGAGGTTAGGAGTCGTCTCAAGCAGATGATGCTGCACGCGAGTTGGAGTAGACCCAGGTGAAGGTCGGCGCGTATCTCGTAGCGGATTCTGAGTCGCTTGAACTGGTGGAGCCAGGCGGTTGAGTCGGCCGCGCGGTGAGGTGCTTGCCGTGGGGCGAGTCCTGTTCCGCGCGGCCTCCCGCCGAACCGGACATGACGGTTTCCCGGTCATCCGGCTCTCCAGTGACTACGGCGTGAACGGGGAAGCTGTGTCCCAGTGGCGGCCCCTGAGGGATGTCGGCGAGCTGCACAGTGCCGTCGGGGAGGGCGATTACCGGGGGCGGGTGGCCGCCCGGGTCATGCTGCACTGCCGCGTCGTCGGGTCGTAGACCAGGTACAGGCAGATCGTGCCCACGGTTCGGCTGTCGGGGCCGTCTCCCCGGGTTCACGGCTGCCGAGCGGGTGACGAGTTCGTGCAGGCGCTCGAGCAGTTCGTCGGGGGCAGGTCCAAAGAGGCCAGGGCGCCGATGGCGGCCCGCAGTTCGCCCATGGCTGCCGCGGCGCGGATTGCCCGGCCGGGCGTGTCGCCGGCGACCAGAGCGACGCCTGCGCCGGACAGCGCGATGACGTCGACCCAGTTGCCGCCGGGACCCGAGGGCACGTAGCTGTGAGCGGTCTCCACTGCGGTGTGCACTGGTACCTCGGGCGGGCGCAACCTGAGCTGGAGGAGGTGCCCGGCCGAGCGTTCACGGCCGTAGAGCCGGGTGTTGTCCAGGCACACTGCGGTACGTGCGGCCAGTTGGACGGCGAGTGCCAGATCGTTGTCCTCGTACGCATCCGGGCACTGCCCCCCGGTGGAAGCAGACCAGACCCAGTACCACGGTGCGGGCGAGCAACGGGACCACCATCATCGAGTGGACCCCGGCCCCGAGCAGCACCCGGGCCCGGACAGAACACCGACCAGCAGTGGGCCGGCGACATTGGCGAGCGGCTACGCCGCACGACCTTTCGCCGACAGCTGCCCGGACTCGACGACCACCGGTTTCCGAGCGCGACTCCAGGGGCTCCCGTACTGGTCGCCGCACAACAACGGGAGTGGCTGGCAGGTCATTTGAGCTGCCGTAATCTGGCCGCTCGCCTAACTGGCCGTGCGGTCTGGGAGGCGACCCCGGCTCCGCGCGACCCGGCGCAGCGTTCAGTACTGTTCGGTCTCGATGAAGCTCGCGTCCGTGTCACCGAAAGCGGCGGCGATCGGGTCGAATCCGGGCGGGCTGTCCTTGAGGCTCATGCCCATACTGGCCAGCTTCTCCTTGACCTCGTCGATCGACTTCGCACCGAAGTTGCGGATGTCGAGGAGGTCGGCCTCAGAGTGGGCCGCGAGCTCACCCACCGTGTGGACACCCACGCGCTTGAGGCAGTTGTACGAACGGACCGTGAGCTCGAGCTCCTCGATCGGCAGCGCCAGATCGGCGGCGAGCGCGGTGTCCGTCGGGGACGGGCCCATGTCGATGCCCTCGGCATCGATGTTGAGCTCGCGCGCCAGACCGAACAGCTCGACCAGGGTCTTACCGGCCGACGCCATGGCGTCACGGGGACGCATGGCCTGCTTGGTCTCGACGTCGACGATCAGCTTGTCGAAGTCGGTGCGCTGCTCGACACGGGTCGCCTCGACCTTGTACGTGACCTTGAGCACCGGCGAGTAGATGGAGTCGACCGGGATACGGCCGATCTCCTGGCCCGCCTGCTTGTTCTGGACGGCGGAGACGTAACCGCGACCGCGCTCGACGGTCAGCTCCATCTCCAGCTTGCCCTTGCTGTTCAGTGTGGCCAGGACCAGGTCCGGGTTGTGGACCTCGACACCGGCCGGCGGGACGACGTCAGCAGCGGTCACCAGACCGGGACCCAGCTTGCGCAGGTACATCACGACCGGCTCGTCGTGCTCCGAGGAGAGGTCCAACTGCTTGATATTGAGTATGAGGTCGGTGACGTCCTCCTTGACGCCCGGCACGGTGGTGAACTCGTGCAGGACACCGTCGATCCGGACGCTGGTGACAGCGGCGCCGGGAATCGAGGAGAGGAGCGTACGGCGGAGAGAGTTGCCTAGGGTGTAGCCGAAGCCCGGCTCCAGCGGCTCAATGGCGAACCGGGAGCGGAACTCGTCCACGACCTCTTCGGTCAACGAGGGACGTTGAGCAATCAGCATGGGGTGGTGCCTCCAGATTTCGGCGCCCGCTATTTGACGTCGTAGACACCGCAGGATATCGGTAATACGACCTCACAAGAATCCGCACCGCCCGACGCTGCCAGGTGCCAGCTCAGCTGGCGGGACAGGAGAGTTGCCCGAAGCGCGCTGAACCTTTGCCGTCAGGCCGCAGACCGGCGCGGTGGTGAGCCGAAGAGGCCGAGTGCCTGCTGCCACGGGCCGTGCACATCCGTGCCGCCGGTTCCTCAGCCACCTTGCGGGCCGAGCCTGCGTCCGCGTGTTCTACGGCGTGCGGAAGGACTGTGAACCGGGCGCCGTCGCCGGCTGGCGCGAACCACGCAAGATAGGGGCGCTATGCGATGGGTGATCAAGAGCACGCCGTGCCCGCAGAACATGGAAGGTCTCTTGCGGCCAGAGCGCCCGCTCCCTCGTCGCCATCGGGATGATGCCCAGGGACACCGCGGGTAGCGCCCCGACGGACAGCAGGTGCCCGAGCTGGGCGTCGGCCGACTCGGCGTTGCCGAGCTGGAAGTACAGCACCGACTCCTCGACGAGGGGCAAACACCGGTGTCCCCGCTCCCGGATTACCTGGGAACGTTCGACCCGGGCCGCGGCCGTCTCCGCTCCGTCGTCGGGGATATCGAGGAGTCGTGTGTTCGTGCTGAGGAGCGCGCTGGCGTAGCCCTCGGTCTGTACGAGTACACCTGGAACACTCCGGTCCCCAGGGCGCGTCGGGGTGCCGGTCCCGGGCCGCGTCGCAGTCGGGCAGGAACCGGCACCCCGTCACGGCAACTCCCCGGGTGGGGCCAGGCCCCGGGGGCCAGCAGGCCCCGTGGGCCTCATACCGGGCATGAGCCCCACCGGCTCCGAAGCAGTGGTCTGCCCGGGCTGGGGGCTCGTTGCCCCGTTCATCCGATGGGGACCGATCTGGAACATTCAACAAAAGTTTTTTCGCGCTTGCGACACACCAATCGACGCGCGTAGACCAGAATGTCCGCAACTCAACTGCCTCACAACGGAATTAAAAGGATCGGTCTGTGCGTCTGCTCCCCCTTGCTGCATCACTGTTGACGGCGGTCGCCTCGCTGACCGTCACCACCCCCTCCGCCCAAGCCACCAGCACCGCCCATAACTCCCATGACACCCCGTATGGCGCGGGCCACGCGTGCTCTCGGTGGGTGGACATCGATGGTTTCTCCGACCACCTCGACAAGACCACGCTGGACGGTGTCCCCGTCGCCGAACTGTCAGGGCTGACCTACGACTCCAACGACCAACTCCTGGCCGTGGCCGACAACTCGTATCTGTTCACCCTCGACGTGCACAGCAAGCAGCCGGTCTCGGTGCTCCCGCTGAGGTACCCGGACGGCGCCCGCGTGGATTCCGAGGCGATCGCCGTCGACCGTGACGGCACATGGCTGATCACCGACGAGACCCAGCCGTCCATCAACCGCTTCACCCGCTCCGGACGGCTCATCGACAGGCTGCCGGTGCCGGACGCGCTCAAAGTGGCACCAGCCGGCCGGGCCACACACAACCTGACGTTCGAGGGGATGGCGCTGCTGCCCGGCGACCACACCCTCGTCGCCTCCATGGAAGGCTCCCTCGAAGGCGACGGCACCGACATCCGGCGGTTCCAGACCTGGCAGCGCACCGGACGCTCCGACCGCTTCCGCCTCGGCCCGCAGTACACCTTCCAGAATGACCCCGGCCTCGACATCTCCGACATCACCTCCACCGGTGACGGTCGACTGCTGGTCCTCGAACGCGGCTACACCCCCAATGTCGGCAACACCGTACGGCTGTACCTGGCCGACCTGCGGCACGCGACAGACGTCAGCAGGACCGAGACAGTGGCCGCCGGGCAGCAGGCAGTGCGGCTGGTCCACCGGACGCTGCTCGCTGACATTGGAAGCTGCCCGTCGCTCGGCGCAACCGCCAAGCAGCCCCAGCCGAACCCGCTGCTGGACAACATCGAGGCCGTCACCGTCACCGGACACACCCGGGACGGCCGGGTGAGACTGCTGCTGGTCAGCGACGACAACCAGCGCTCGACGCAGACCACACGGCTGTACTCGCTCAACGCACGGCTGCCGCGGTCGTAAGCTGAGCGCCCTTTCCCCCGACCGGCTCTGCTCTGCGTCCGTCCGGGATTGGGAAGGGCGCTCCGTCCACCAGCCCCTCCATCCGCGGTTCCTGGACGCGCCGCATAGATGCACTTCCGCACGTAGTCGAATGTATCCGGCGTAGGCATCAAGCTTCCGTTCGTCCCACCTGGTCAGCATGGCGTACCTCGTGCGTTGCCGGTCCATTAAGGGCGTGCCGAGAATCAACGTGTTGCTTCCCGCTCTGCGGCTCGTTGATGTGGTACGCGCATCTCCGAGTCGATCCGTGACCAACTCGCCCTGAAGTTTGCGGTGTTGTTCCCGCACCTCGACGAGCGGCAGCGGCGTCTGCTGATGGCAACCGAGGCCCGTTTGCTGGGCCATGGCGGGATCCGGGCCGTCGCGCAGGCGGCCCAGGTCAGCGAGACCACGGTCCGCAAGGGCGTGGACGAGCTGGAATCCGGGGCGCAACCGTTGGGACGGGTTCGCCGACCCGGGGGCGGGCGCAAGAAAGCAGCCGACATAGACCCGAGACTCCGGCCAGCCCTGCTCGCCCTGGTTGAGCCTGACTCGCGCGGGGATCCGATGTCACCGCTGCGCTGGACGACGAAGTCGACCAGGAAACTGGCCGAGGAACTCACCCGCCTGGGGCACAAGGTCGGCGCCGACACGGTGGGTGACCTGCTGCGGGAGGAAGGCTTCAGCCTGCAGGCCAACGCCAAGACCATCGAGGGCTCCCAACACCCGGACCGCGACACCCAGTTCCACTACATCAGCGAGCAGGCCAAGGCCCATATGGACACCGGACAGCCGGTGATCAGCGTGGACACCAAGAAGAAGGAGCTGGTCGGCGAGTACAAGAACGCCGGACGCGAGTGGCGGCCGACCGGCGAGCCGGTGAAGGTCAGGACGCACGACTTCCTCGACCGGCAGGGACCGGCCAAGGCGATCCCGTACGGGATCTACGACATCGCCGCGAACACCGGCTGGGTGAATGCCGGCACGGACCACGACACCGCGGCGTCCGCGGTCGCCTCCATCCAGCGTTGGTGGCAGGCCCGCGGTCGGCACGACTACCCGGCCGCCACCCGGCTTCTGATCACCGCCTACGCAGGCGGCTCCAACGGCCACCGCACCCGCGCCTGGAAGACCGAACTCGCCGCGCTCGCCGCCGAGACGGGACTGGAGATCACGGTCTGCCACATGCCTCCGGGCACGTCGAAGTGGAACAAGATCGAGCACCGGCTCTTCTCCCATATCGGCATGAACTGGCGCGGCAGACCGTTGACCAGCCACGACGTCATCGTGAACAGCATCGCCGCGACCACCACCCGCACCGGGCTACGGGTCGAGGCCCATCTGGACACCGGCGCCTACGAAACCGGAATCAAGGTCTCCGACACCGAGAGCGACGCCCTGCCGATGCACCGCCACCGCTTCCACGGCGACTGGAACTACACCCTCAACCCCGCCCACGCAAAGCCGACACCCCGGGCAGCCGACCCCGCCGAACCGGCAGACACCGTCCCAGCCCGGGCCTCAGCCCGTCCCGGCCCCGCCTCGCTCCGCGACCCGGAACTGACAGACATGACGGCCGCACAGCTGGACCAGCTGACCCGCACGCTGATCCCCGCCCTCGAGGACAGGCGCGAGAGTCTCCGGCACCAGCAGCGCGGCGGCAACCGGCTCCGGGCCCGGGGCGCCGGCGCCAAGGACACACTCACCGCACCCGACCGGATCCTCGCCACCGTCCTCCACCAGCGCAAGATCGGCACCCAGGACCTCCTCGCCGCACTCTTCGGCGTCACCCGCAGCACCATGTCCAGAGCCGTGCAGGAGGTGCAGCCTCTCCTGGCCGAGCACGGCCATACGATCCCGCCGTCCACCGCGAGGTTCCGCACACCAGCAGACGTGGAGGCCTTCCTCACCCCGGAAACTGTCCAACGCGAGATCAAATACGCATGTTGATTCTCTGCACGCCCTAACTGATCGTTTCAGCAAGGTGTCCGGGGTGCGTGCTGATCTTGTTCCTGACGACTTGTGGGAGCGGGTGGCCCCGCTGCTGCCGCCCACTCCCGAACGGCGCGTTGCCACCCCGGGCGGCTGCGCGTTCCCGACCGAGTGGCACTCGCAGGCGTCATGTACGTGCTGCGAACTGGTGTCGCGTGGCGCGATGTCCCCGCCGAGACGGTGGGCTGCTCCGGGGTGACGGCCTGGCGTCGTGCTCCGGGGTGACGGCCTGGCGTCGGCTTCGGGACTGGACTGAGGCTGGCGTCTGGCCACGCCTGTATACGGCCCTGCTGGTCGATCTGCGCCGCGCCGGCCTGCTGGACCTGGACGACTGCTCCGTAGACGGGTCGCACCTCCGGGCTCTCAAAGGGGGGATCACGTCGGCCCGTCACCCGTCGACCGCGCCCGCCCCGGCTCGAAGCACCACCTGATTGTCGACCGCCACGGAACCCCGCTCGCCGTCACCCTCACCGGTGGGAACCGTCACGATGTCACCCAGCTCCTGCCGCTGCTGGACGCCGTCCCATCGATCCCGGGACTTCGGGGACGTCCTCGTCGCAGGCCCCGGCGCCTGTATGCGGACCGGGGCTACGACTTCGACAAGTACTGCCGCCTGCTGTGGAAGCGAGGCATCAAGCCGATGATCGCCCGACGCGGCGTCGCCCACGGCTCCGGACTGGGCAAAGTGCGCTGGGTGGTCGAGCGCGCCTTCGCCTGGCTGTACCAGTTCAAACGACTCCGCACCCGCTACGAACGACGCGCCGATCTCCACCAGGGCCTGCTCGAACTGGCCTGCAGCCTCATATGCCTGCGGCGCCTACGAACCTCATCCTGAAGCGATCAGTTGGCTACGCTGAACCATCCCGGCCGCACCTCGTTCAGAAGCGGTTGCAGCGCCCGCGCTGCGGACCGCATGTCCTGATCCGTGAGGTCAAGAGGCTCCGGCAGGCTCAACCCATACCCGCGCAGCCGCCAGAGGTCGAAGATTTCGCTCCCGTCGGATGAGTTCCGATACGAACAGAGGTCTTCTTGGGCTGATGTGCTCGTGAGGTGCCAGTAGAGGCGCCGCCCAGTCCTCGGATCGTGGGCACGTACGGACTCGACCAAGCTTGATGACCGGTAAGGAGACTCCAGCGTGAGCGACATCGTGGTCCAGAAGATCGTCCGGCCGGAGCGCGCAGTATCGGGCCCGTGGCTGGAAGTGATCGCCTCGAATCTCGATTACCACCGAGCGACCTTCTTGTGGAAGTGCGAGGGCCTCTCGGATGCACAACTGCGGCTACGTCCTGTGCGGTCGTCGGCGTTGACCCTGCTGGGGCTCATGCGCCATCTGCAGGGGGTTGAGCGTGCCTGGTTCCAGCGGACGTTGGCCGGCACGACGCCTAGCTTCTTCCCCTATCGGACCTACGTCACCGCTGACGGTGGCGAGTGGTACGACGAGTCGGACGCTACGCCGGCCAGGGACGTCTACGAGGAGTACCTCAAGGCGTGCGAGGAGTCGCGGCAGGTATTCGCGAAGGTGACCGTCGACCTCGCGCGCATCGTGCCGAACCCGGAATTCGGTGACACCGATGTGCGGTTCGTCCTTGAGCACGTGATCGAGGAGTACGCCCGCCACGTCGGCCATGCGGATCTCCTCCGCGAGGCCATCGATGGCGTCACTGGCGAGTAGCCGACCGCTGCGCCCCACGAAGCATGCCTCAGCCCAGCATGCGACGAATCGCTACCGTACTGGCCAGCTACGGCTAAGCAAAATGGCCAACCAACCGTGAGTACAGGCTGGTCACCAGGGGTCCTGCGACCGCCCCTGGCTACATATCGCTGGCGGTCACACCGCCGTGGCGAGGGGCCGACCGCCCCAGCGGATGCCTTTCTCTCAGCGGATGCGGGCGCCTTCCTTGCGCTCGGCGGCCAGGACGTCGCGGTGGCGAGCGTTGGCGTTGCGCCACCGCAGGTAGGCGTGCAACGCCCGGGTCTGCACGGTGTGGTTGGGGTAGTTCGAGTTGGCGATGGTGAACTGCCTCAGCGGTCCGAAGTGGGCTTCGATGGGGTTGGCCCACGAGGCGTAGGTCGTCGTGAAGCACAACTCGACCTTGTTCTTCGTCGCCCGGCGCCGGATGTCGCGCCCTTGTGGGCGGACAGGTTGTCCAGGATCACGTAGATCGGGGCGCCGTCGGGCCGGGTGGCGCGAATCGATTTCAGCGCGGCCAGCGTGTTCCCGGCACCCTTCTTGCGCCGGTTGACACCCCACAGGTTGTCGTCGCCGACCGAATAGCAGCCGTGGAAGTACCGCACGCCGTGGGTGCGGTGGTAGGTCGCCGGCACCCGGTCGGGCCGGGTCCGTCCGGCCCAGCAGCTGCCGCCGGTGGGCCGGATTCCCAGTGGGCGCGGTGCCCCGGCGCACGATCTGCTGCAGCCGTTGGCCTTCCTGGTCGGTCAGTCTGCGCACGTCCGGCTCGGCCACCGCACCTCCAGCAGTCGGACCGGACGTTCGCCATATCCAACCGCCACGAGCGCCAACCCGGCGAACCTATGCGGTCACACCACTAGCAAACTAGCTTGCTGATCAGGGCCCCTCGGAGCGAGTCGCGCTCCACAGAGGGGGGTGCGAGAAAGAGTCGGCCGCTTGGTCACGGCAGCTGGTGATCCACTCGCGGCACTCAAAGCGGCCGAGGACTGCACTGGTGCCGCCCGTCACTGTTCGGTCGACGGCCCGATTGCGCACGACGAGTACAAGGATTTCGTCCTAACCGGGCGCCCGCCACGCAGCTCTCCCAACCGGCGCCCCCCAACCGACGCCCATAGAGCAGCCCGAGCAGTGACAGCTGATGACGCATCTGCTCGAGAAGTCCTCTCCGCGCCAACGGAGGTGAGCCAGGCATGCAGAATGCGATCAAGAATGCCTTCGGGTCCTCTCTGTGCCTTGGAGTGACTCGAAGTCTCTAAACGGATTCCACTCCCCCGCCCCATCGCCAGTGCTGCGTCCCGAAGCGCCCGGGTGGGCTCGACGGTGGCGTACCCGACTGGAAGCCGGTTGCAACACCGAGCGGGGTTCGCAACCCGGCCGGTCTAGGCCGTGTGTCGAAAGTGGATCTTGAGCGATGAATGATCACGGTTCATGGGGCGGGGAGATCTCACGGACGAGCAGTGGGCGGCGCTGGAGCCGTTGTTGCCGAAGGGGACAAAGTCGGGACGGCCGCCCGTCTGGCCTCGGCGGCAGCTGATCGACGGCATACGGTTCCGGGTCCGGACCGGTGTGCCGTGGCGGGACGTACCCGTCGAGTACGGACCGTGGGGACGGATCTACGACCTGTTTCGCCGATGGCAGCGGAACGGCACCTGGCACCGGATCCTCACCCGGCTCCAGTCTCTGGCCGACGCGAAGGGTGCGATCACGTGGGACCTGAGCGTCGACTCCACGGTCTGCCGCGCCCACCAGCATGCTGCCGGGGCTCGCAGGCAGGGCGAGCTACAGAAGGAACCGCCGGGTGGCGTGTTCACCGAGCCCGGTGATCACGGGCTGGGACGCTCGCGCGGCGGGTTCACCACCAAGCTGCACCTTGCCGTCGAGCAGGGCCAAAAGCCCATGTCGATCGTGGTCACGGCAGGACAACGCGGGGACTCGCCGCAGTTCGAACCCGTGCTGGCAAAGGTCCGTGTGCCCCGGATCGGGCCGGGCCGGCCGCGCGTCCGTCCCAATCGCGTGCGGGCTGACAAGGCGTACGCCTCCCGCAAGAACCGCGCCTACCTGCGCCGCCGCAGGATCCGCTGCACCATCCCTGACAAGGCCGACCAGGCGCGCAACCGCCAGAAGCTTGGATCCCGTGGCGGTCGACCGCCGCACTTCGACCCGGCCGACTACCGGCAGCGTCACGCGGTCGAGTGCGGGATCAACCGCCTCAAGAGATACCGCGCCGTTGCCACGCGATATGACTGTGAGGATGTTCAGGTGCCGCTCCGGGCGGTGGTCTGACTCGCGATACGACTGGCGTTGGTGCCTTGAGTTTGATCTGTCGGCCACTGCTCGGGGCGGTATTCGCTGCCGCCGGGCAGGGGATGTGTCCCGATAGGGGCCTTCGCAACAGGCACCGTCACAGTCTTGACCGCCCCGGCCCGGCGACGGCCACCGGTTCCCGAGGCGATCAGGAGACAGGCGACCTTGACCAGCATCACGCAGTCCACCGCCCCATGTCACATTCCAGCGGACGCCGAGGACGTCCTGCTCGGCGTGGACACTCACAAGGATGTCCACGCCGCAGCCGTCATCACCGTGCTCGGCGCCGCCCTGGACGGTCGCAGCTTCCCCGCGACCGCCGATGGCTATCGGCAACTCCTCGACTGGGCAAGGTCGTTCGGCGTGCTGCGGCGGGCCGGGGTCGAGTGCACCGGCTCATACGGAGCCGCCCTGACCCGTCACCTGCGCGCCGAGGGCATCGAGGTGACCGAGGTCAACCAGCCTGACAAGGCCGCCCGACGCCGGCACGGCAAAACCGACGCCATCGACGCCGAGGCCGCCGCCCGCGCAGTGCTGACTGGACGAGCCACCGCCGCGGCGAAGACCGGCGATGGTCCAGTCGAGATGCTCCGGCTGTTCAAGCTGGCGAAGGGGTCCGCCATCAAGTCCAGGACTCAGGCTATCAACCAGCTCAAGAGCGTCCTGGTCTCAGCTGACTCCGCCCTCCGCGAGTCACTGGCCGGGCTGAGCAACCCGCAGCTGTTCAAGCTGTGCGCCAACCTCGACACCCAGCCCACGAGCGGGCCGGCCGGGGCCGCTCGTCACACCTTGAGGCTGCTGGCCCGCCGCATCCGGCACCTGACCGAGGAGATCGACGATCTCCAAAAGTGGATAGCCGAGGCCGTCGAGGCCAGCACGCCCGGCCTGCTGGAAGTTCGTGGCGTCGGGCCGGACAGCGCCGCCGCCCTTCTCGTCTCGGCTGGCGACAACCCTGAGCGGCTCGTCAGCGAGGCATCCTTCGCAGCTCTATGCGGCACCAGCCCGGTCGAGGCTTCCTCTGGGAAGACACAGCGCCGCAGACTGAACCGAGGCGGCGATCGCCAGGCGAACGCCGCCCTCTACCGGATCGTCCTGAGCCGTTTGCGCTGGGACGACCGCACCCGCGATTACCTGCAACGACGTCTGGCCGAGGGGAAGACGCGCCGCGAGATCATCCGCTGCCTCAAACGCTACGTCGCACGAGAGATCTACCGACTTCTCGTCCCATCGAAGCCTCCGGCTGACCAGGCAGGACCTGTCAGAGCCGCTGCTTGACATCCATAGGGGCATCAAGCTCGCGGTCCGCTACGAGGCGACCGTCCTTGTCGCTGCCATCAACGAGTGGCTGTGACCCTCGGCCGTCACGCGGTGGGATCCACGTTCCACGCCGTAGGCAGATCGCTGCCGCAGAAGACGCAGACGAAGTCGTCCTCGCGCACGATGTTGTGTTCCTGGCAGTCGGGGCACCGCCGGAACACCACCTCGTGGGTGAAGCCGGAGGGCCGCACGAGCTCCACGTCGTCCAGAGCACGGGCGACTTCCGACCAGGAGGCGATGTCCGGGCAGTATCCGGTGGACTGGTTGGTGACCTCACTCACGACCCACTGATCTGCCTCACGGGTGAAGCTGATCTCGCCGGCACTCAGAACCATGTCTCCGCCGGCACAGGCCACGTGCTCGCTTCGTCGCGGCGCCAGTCGAAGCACACCGTCCATACCGACCACGAAGGTGAACGGTTCGGCCAGCTCCGCCGCCGATCGCTCAGCGATCCAGCTGTCGAAGTCAGCCGCCGAGCTGATCCTGCACCCGCCGCCACCAGGACGGACCGCAGTCTTCAGCTCGACCGGTCCGACATATCTGTAACTCCGCCCCCGCGCACTCACGTCAGCCAACCTAGAGCACTTCCGACACAGGCCCTAGTGATCAGCTGGTCAAGGACACCGGATACCTCCGAGGATGCCCGTTGAAAGTGGATACGTCGCGGCCGTGCCCAGCAGTGGATCGGTTTGAGTGAGACAGGGTGCGACCTGGTGTCTCAGTCAATCTGGCATCTGCGGGCCCTGGGCGGCCTCGCGCTCGGCAGCGAAGTCGTCGAGGAGTTCGAACAGGACCTTGATCGCACGCTGCTCGTCATCGGGCGGAAGGTTCCAGATGTCGTCCCAGCCGCTTGGGAGGGCGATGTGGAGAACCTGGCCGGGCCAGGCGTGGTTGCAGTCGTGTCCACGGCTGGCGACGAGCCACTCGTGCCAGCCGGCGAGCCCCTGTCCTTCGTGCCGGAGGGCGTGCTGGTCGTAACCGGTCAGGAACGCGGTCAGCATGTGGAAGGAGGTTTTCCCGACGAACATGCCTGGGCGCTGGCCGACGCTGGCGAAGTATTCGCGTTCGGTCACCTCTGAGAGAGGTTTCATGCGTCCGCATCCTCATCGTCACTGGCGCTGTCGTCCGGGGCTGGACGAAGCCTGCGGCGGGCCGCTTCCAGACGTTCGGCGTAGTCCGCTGCAAAGATCCCCGGCAGCGACTTGTCAAGCGTTCCGGCTATGCGATGCAGGGGTGCCCAGACTGCGGAATCGTCGATGTGACGGCTGAGGCCCGTCATCTGCACCTGCTCCAGCCAGTCCGACAAGACCAGCGCCTCATCTGGGGTGAGTTTGATGATGATCTCCGGATTCTCCACCTCTTGAACATAGTCCGTGGACCATGCGTCGTCAGAGGCACCTGGCACAGGCCGACTGTGGACATTGGTCTCTTCTGGGAGCTCATCGACCCGACACGGGCGCACGCCTCCGCCGGGACCGCGAACTTCAGGGCATCCTCCGATCCGATGCGATCGTCCGGACCCACGTCCAGCATCACGACCACGCCATCCCGGCGTACGGAATTGTTCGGCGTGTGACAGATCCGGCCGCCCTGCCAGCCGTCCCGCCACGACAGAGGCAGCGGCTGCGAAGCCAGCGCGGCAACCTCCAGATCGGAGTCGAGCCGCATCAGATGTCCCAACTCGACCCACGATTCGTAACCGATATCCGCGGCCAGTCGCTGCCGAGTACCAGCCAGGGAAGTTGCGCTATCCCAAGTGCGGCGGAAAACCACGCACCTGCTCGGCCATCTCGAAGCGGCAGGCCACATTATCTTGAGCGGCCCTCGGCGCAGCTCTCCCCGGACATCAACGTACTCCTGACAGAAGTCCTCCGCGTCCGTCAGCCACCTGCACTCGGTGCTGACCCCGTACAGCGACGGTAGGGAGCCAAGCGCGGTGGCGGGTCAGAAAGAGCGAGACAGAGCGGCAGATGGCCAACCTTGGCTGATGGGAACACCTGGATGATTCACATGGACCGAGACTGGTCCACCTTCAGCGAGACAGGTCAGGAACCGGAAAAAGCTCACTTCATGGTAGAAAAGCGACTCACAGAACGGCACCTTAAACGGCCTATCTCAGCGCAGCCGGTATGACGCTATACCGAAGGTACTCCCAGGCCGCCAGGCGGGCGCACAGCCGATTTAGCCCCACCAGGCAAGGCGCTGAATGCGACATATGGGTGAAACGATTCCCCTTGCGCGACTGAGTGCCTCCGTTGGCCCGCTTTGGCCAACTGAAGCGCTCAGTGAGTTCCGAGACAGATGTCGCTGGAGCCACGGGCTGATCCGGGGTGCCGGAGCTGACGGCTCGGGTCGGTGGAAAGTGATGGCGGTTGACTCCCGCAACGCCTTCCGGCTGTGTCCCGCCTGCATGGGACACACCGCGAAGGAGGAGCGGCCCACACTCAACAAGTTCCGCTGCATCATCTGCGATCACACCGCACACGCCGACACAGTCGGAGCGCTCAGCGCCCTACGGGCCGGGCTGGTCCGTAGCAACGCGCCATCGGTAAGGCGAGAGACCCCGCCCCTTCAAGGCAGGGAGGAGTCCCGCGGGTCCAAGAATTCGCCGATGGCCGTGACCACAGGAACGTGCACGCGAATCAGTTCGGCAACTGCTCCTAGAAGCGGGACGAAGTCTCGAAACATCTGGGCAGGATGGACTTTGAGCTAGTGCTCCGACATTCTGTGCGGACCTTGATCGCGGTTCGGCGTCGATCCGCGAGTCCGTCCTTCGTACGCAAGGGGAACTCTTATGAGCTCGTCCCGCCTGCCCTCCCGCCGGATCGCCGTGATCTGCGCGGCCGCCGCGCTTGCACTTCCGCTGAGTGCCTGTAGTAGCAGCGGTGATGGCGCGACCGTCAAAGGTGCGAAGCTGATCAAGTCCGGCCAGATAACCACCTGTACGCACTTGCCGTACGCACCCTTCCAGTCCGAGAAGGACGGAAAGGTGGTCGGTTTCGATGTCTCGATGATCGATCTGGTCGCCGAGGACCTGGGTGTGAAGCAGGAAGTCGTGGACAAGTCGTTCGAGACGATCAAGACCGGTGCCGACCTCAATGCCAGTGTCTGTGACGTGGCGGCCGCCGGCATGACGATCACCGACGAGCGCAAGCAGAATCTGGACTTCTCCGTCCCGTATTTCAACGCCACCCAGGCCCTGTTGGCCCGCAAGGGCGTCAAGGCGGCGTCCGTCGAGGACATCACCAAGCAGAAGCTCAAGCTCGGTTCCCAGTCCTCCACCACCGGCGAGGACTTCGCCCATTCGCACGGCGCCGACCCGCAGTCCTTCGAGAGCTCCGATGCCGAGCTCAATGGACTGCGCACCGGCCAGGTCGATGTCATCGTGCAGGACTATCCGGTCGTGCAGAACTGGCTCAAGGACCCTGCAAACTTGGCCAAGTTCGAGATCGTGGGCAATCTCGACACCGGCGAGCAGTACGGCTTCGCGGTCCGCAAGGGTGGCAACCCCAAGCTCCTTGCGGCGATCAACCAGGCCATCAAGGACGCGAAGTCCGACGGCACGTACAAGAAGCTGTACGAGCAGTGGATCGGGCCCATGCCGAAGGGTGCCGACGCCCAGTGACCACCCTGATCACCGGCAAGGACCGGGAGGGGGCGGCTGCGCGGCCCCGGATGTCGCCGCGACGCCGTCGCCGTATCTCCCGTGGCGTGCAGTATGCCGTCTTCGTGGTCGCCGTGGTGGTCGTTGGCGCGCTGGCCGACTGGCAGCAGCTCCAGGAGCAGTTTCTGGACCTGTCGGTCGCCCAGCGGCTCTTCCCCGAGCTCATCACGGTCGCGCTGCTGAACACCGTGGTGTACACGCTGACCGGCTTCGGCGTCGGACTCGTACTGGGCCTCGTGGTGGCCCTGATGCGGCTGTCGTCCGTTGCGCCGTACCGCTGGCTCGCGATGGCGTACATCGAGTTCTTCCGCGGCCTGCCCGCCCTGCTGATCTTCATCTTCGTCGGGGTGGGTGTCCCGCTCGCCTTCCCGGGGCTTGTCTTCCCCGGGGAGACCTACGGACAGGTCGCCTGCGCCCTCGGTCTGGTCTCCGCCGCGTACATGGCGGAGACCATCCGGGCGGGCATCCAGGCCGTACCGCGCGGCCAGCTGGAGGCGGCGCGCACGCTGGGCATGTCGCACGCCACTGCGATGCGGTCGATCGTGATCCCTCAGGCCTTCCGGATCATCGTGCCGCCGCTCACCAACGAAATGGTCCTGCTCTTCAAGGATTCCTCGCTGGTGCTCTTCCTGGGCGTCACACTGCAGCAGCGTGAACTCACGAAGTTCGGGCGCGACTTGGCCAGTACGACGGCCAACACCACCCCCATTTTCGTCGCGGGCCTGTGCTACCTCCTGGTCACTGTCCCGCTCGGCTATCTCGTACGGCGCCTCGAGGCCCGTCACGCACAGGCCAGGTGATCACGAGATGGCGGACATGACTGCGGCGATCGAGATCCAGGGGCTGCACAAGTCGTTCGGCGACGTCGAAGTGCTGCGCGGTATCGACTTCACGGTCGCGCCCGGCGAGGTCGTATGCGTCGTCGGCCCCTCAGGGTCGGGGAAGTCGACCCTGCTTCGCTGCGTGAATCTGCTGGAGGATCCGACCAGCGGCACGGTCACCGTCGGCGGTGTCGACATGACCGATCCGGACATCGATCTGGACGCGATGCGCCGGCGGATCGGCATGGTCTTCCAGCAGTTCAACCTCTTTCCTCATCTGAACGTCCTGGACAACCTGACGATCGCTCAGCGTCGGGTTCTTGGGCGCGGCAGGGAGGAAGCCGGCCGCATCGCCCGGGAGAACCTCGCCAAAGTCGGACTGGCCGACCGTGAGGACAGCTTCCCCGCCCAGCTCTCCGGCGGCCAGCAGCAGCGTGTGGCCATCGCGCGGGCCCTGTCGATGGGGCCCGGGCTGATGCTCTTCGACGAGCCGACCAGCGCGCTCGACCCCGAGCTGGTGGGCGACGTACTGGGGGTCATGCGCACGCTGGCCGACGAAGGCATGACGATGCTGGTCGTCACCCACGAGATGGGCTTCGCCCGCGACGTCGCCGACCGTGTGGTCTTCATGGACGACGGCCGAGTGGTGGAGGAGGGCGCCCCGGAGGATGTACTGGCCCGGCCGGAGCACCCCCGGACCAAGGCCTTCCTCGCCCGGGTACTGCACCCGGACGCCGTGCAGCCCGAGGCCTGACACAAGCGTCCAGCGTCCTCGTGGCCGCGTCAGCGTTCTTCGGTGGGCTGGAAGTGTTGCCCCCTCCCCTCCCTGAAGGGGAGGGGAGGGGAGGGGATTCCTCACCTTGAAGGGCTGATCGGGGATTTCTAGCTCACGCTGCCGGCCGGGGCAGCGCCCTGTCTGGTCTTACGCGATCAGCGTTCGCCGGGGTGGGATCCTCGGAGACATCCGGTGACAGCGCAGCATGCGCGGACAGAGGGGTGAGCGGAACTGGCTAGAGGCCGACAGTCGGACTGGGGTGCACTCCCTCGTGACCGTGCCTGGGGAGCCGGGCGAGATACCCTGGCACGCGATCGCACAAGATAATGGCCCCGCCCCCGCCAATAGGCTGAGTCGCGGGGCCGTGGCACCGATTCCTACTTCCCTCCGGCTGCTGAGGCTTGCTCAGCTCGCATCCTCTTTGTCTCCTCGATTTTGTAGTCCACCAGCAGCTCGGTGAGCTTCCGCCTTGTCGGCACATCGAGTTCAGCAATGATCAGCTCCGACAGAGCTTCAGGATCACGGGACGGCAACTGGCCCACCGCGCCAGCTTCCTCTCGCGGCTTCGGCAGATCGCTCCCGGCGGTCTCGTCAGACGCGGACCCATTTATTACGGCGTAATAATCGGGAGACGGCTCGGGGCTCGCTGATAGCCCGGACGGCTCTTCCTTCGGTTTCTTCTCAGCGGGCGCAGTGAGGGTCTGCTTCTTGCGACTGCTTGCGGCACGCTGCTCCGCCCGGGCCTTCTTGTCTGCGGCTTCCTGCGCCTCCTTCTCCTTGAGCAGTCGCAGGTGTTCCTCTTGCTCCTCGGCGTTCTTCTTCCCGACTCGCCGCAGCAGGGCTGCTGATTCCTCACCAGACTGAAGCCTCTGCTTCAGTTCGGGTGTCAGGGTGAGTAGCGCGAGCCTCTGGGAGACCCATCCCTGGGAGCGGTGGAGTCGGGCTGCGAGCGCCTCTTGTGTGCCGTGGACTTTGAGGAGTTGGTCGAGGGCCTTTGCTTCGTCGAGGTGGTCGAGATCCTGACGGTGGATGTTGGCGACGAGGGCCGATTCCAGTATTTCGTCGGGGTTGCTGCCGAGGTCGTCGTCGAGCATCACCTTGATCTCGGTGAGGCCAGCTTCCCGTGATGCGGCAAGGCGGGAGTTGCCGTCGATAACGACGTACTTGGTGTCCGGCTCCAGATCGTGCTCTCGCCCGGGGTTGCCTTCGAGGTAGGCGAACCGGCCCATGATGCTGATCGCGGTCTTCTGGCCGTGGTCCCGAAGACTGGCGCTGAGGTCTGTCAGGTCACCGAGTTCGGACCGCGGGTTGTCCGGGTTGAGACTGATCAGGTCAACGGACAGCTTGACGGGAGGCGGTGCTCCTTCAGTCGGAGCGCTGGTGTTGGCGTTGATCGCGGCGCGGCGTGCGCTGATGGTCTGCGTCTGTCCGAACGACGCACCAGCGCCGAGCCTGGATGCCTTGCTCATGAGATCTCCCGGGCCAGGGCCCGCATTCCGACGGACTGGTCACAGCGGGGCGAGTACGCCAGCAGGGGTTGCTTCACGCGTACAGCCTCCTTCTGCTCCTTCAGGTCTCCGATGACTCCGACTACCCGGGGATCCTTTATGTCCATCCACGATTCGAGGGATGAGGTGGCGATGTATCCGCGTCGGGCATCGTAGTGGTTCACGACGATGCCGAGGTAGTCGAGTTCAAGGTGCATGTCGTTGCGCAGGTCCTCGATCTGCGAGGTGAGGAGTCCGTACGCGTCGGCGGAACTGTCCTCGGCCTGGACAACGACCAGTACACCGGAGTTGCCGGGTGCCTCACCTGGGCGGCGGCGCCCGTAGTACGCGGCGGCGTCCATGCTCAGGCCGAGGCTTGGCGGGCAGTCGATGAGGATCGCGTCGTACTCGTCCTCGACGGCGGACAGTGCCCTTTCCAGTGCGGCCTCTCGGGCGCGGACACCGGAGAGCTTGACGTCCAGAAGGAACGCGTCGGTGCATGCGGGCAGGAGGTGCAAACGGTCACCGAACCGGGCGTCCTCTATCGGCACGATGAGGTCACGCAGTTGGCCCTTGGACTCGCCCGCCATGTGCTTGGTGAGGCTGTCGCCCTCGAGCGCCAGAGGCTCCTGCCCAAGCTGCTTGGTGAGGTGGCACTGGGGGTCGAAGTCGACCAGGAGAACCCTCATGCCGATGCCCGGGAGGTCCTCGTAGTCCAGGGGAGAGTCACCGTCGTCCTCAGACAGGGCGGCCGCGAAGTGCTTGGAGATCCGCACGGGGTGAAGCTGGTTGGCATCTTCAGCCAGGGCCTCACCTGTGCCAGCGGTGATAGCGGTCTTACCGACCCCGCCCTTCTGGTTGCAGACGACAACCCGCTTGGGGTGCTCGGGTCGCACCACGGTGGGAGCTGGGTTGGTCTCGAGCCACATCTGAACCGACTGCGCGAGGCCTTGGATGATGGAGACTCCGCGGGAGGCGCAGTCGCCACGGAAACTGTCCCACTGGCCTGCGGGAAGGAAGGTGGCAAAGGACTTGGCGCCTGACGTGTCGATGGGTGCGAGGTTGGACCCGAGCCCGCGCCAGGCCTCGATGCCGGCCTCGACGGCGTGCTGAATGTCGATGCCATGCTGGGCGGCCCGGATCTTCAGGTCCAGCTGTAGTGCGACAGGGATCTTCGAGACGACCTTCTCGCGGTCGCCGCCTGGGGATGACAAACTCATGGTAGATACCTTACTAACGCACACGATCAGATGCAGCATCAACACGCTAGCTTCGCCAAGTATTACGCCGTAATAACTGTCTTACGGAAGGTCAGCCAGTCTCGGTCGATCTGAACCGTCCGATCGCATGTCGCAGTCAACCTTGGCATCCCTGATCTTCGCAGGGGATCCCGGCCTTCAGGCCGGGCGGGAATGCGATCCCGAGCACGGAGGCGCGGAGCACCGGAGTTCTCTGCGTTGTCAGTGGAGCCAGCTAGGTTGACCGCACTGACCGAATGGGGGGTGGGCTGGATGATTCGTGCGTACAAGTTCCTGATGCGGCCCACCGCCCGGCAGGCGTTCGACGTGGTGAACCAGTGACGCGCTGGCTTCGCTGCTTCTGGGACGAGGAAGCCGTCTGCCTCTACTTCGAGTTGGACACCGATGGGTACGTGATCCGGCAAGTCGAGTTGCAGGAGCCCGGAACCAAGGCTTTGGCCGCTGCCTCGCTGGCCGAGTGGCAAGAAGCCCAAAGAGACGGTCGGTTGGCTGAGTACGAGAGTGTCTACGGTCTGACCGCGGAACCGCCCATCTCTGAGTGGGAGGGGCACGACCCGCGGTGATTGACAGCCAATGAGTTCGAGATCGTTTGGTCGACCGCTCGTCGGCAGCTTCAGGATCGCCAGCGGCGACATTGTTGGTGAGCGCGCCGAGGACACGGTGAGGCACCTCTGGTTCGAGGTCATGTTCCCCGACGATCACTGGGGCACCACACCTGACGAACTCCTTCGCTGAGGCAGGACAGTATTACGCCGTAATACCGACCCGTTCCGTGTGTGCCTCTCGTCGCGTCGAGGCGGGCGACCCATCCCCTGCGAAGTCTGCGCACTCCTGGTCTTCCCCAGGCATGCACGAAGGGCGCCGGTCACGCCTGGGCAAGTGGTGCAGTGCTCCGGCCTACTCGGGGTGCGAGGGTGCAACACACCACTCCCCCGGCACCTACCGATATGTCGCTACAGGCTGCTGTGCTGCTCCGGACAATGTCAGAGGTATCAGCAAAGATCGCAGCTGCGATCGCGACTACTGCCAACTACGCGTGGTACAACGAACGATTCGTCGAACTCTCGAGGGCGTATTGCATGACCCTGGTCCACGACCTGCACCTAGCCGCATTGCTGCGCCGGCTTGTCTGCCGGGCGAGACTGCACTCACCGGAATGCCGGTACTCGTCGACGCGGCATACGAACTCCAGGACAGACACCAGGGTCGCCACACACTGATCGCTCTGACCGCGATCGACTCATGGGCCCTCGTGATCGAACCCAACGGCTACCTCGGCGTCACCGAAGTAGGGCCTTGCTGCTTCGAAAGGCACCCGCTGGGTCTCGCGATGCGACGACCACGAAGGGCAACACCGGCGACACACTCCCCTGGGGCCAGGCCACAAAACAGCGCCTGCAGGTCGAACTCGACGATTCTGGATACCGAACCGGCTCCACCCCGGACGAATTCCGGCACGTCATCTGCCACACCGGCTTCGAGTTTCCGGAAGAACCTGTCCTCATCGACCACTCCCCCGCCGCATCCACCGACCTCGCCCTCGCGGGAACACCCCCACGCAGCTTCGCCTCACTCCCGAACTGCTCCAGAACACACCCTGTCCCACGGCAGTTCTGAGATCCGTTGAAATCTCCTCTGCCTGAAGGCGAGGGGATTCCTCACCGTCAAGGGCTGATCGGGGATGTCTAGCTCAGGCTGCCGGTCGGGGCGGCGCCCTGTCTGGTCTTACGCGATCAGTACTAGCCGGGGTAAGACCAGCGAGGGCCAGCATCACGCAGGCGGAGTTGTCCCGGAGAGACACGGCTCCACACGTGGTGCAGGCATAGGTTCGTTCCGAGAGAGGCAGTGCGTGCTTGGTTCTCGATCCGCACGTCGCGCAGTCCACGGTGGTGTGCGCGGGGTGCACAGGCCGGATCTCCCACTCGTGCTTGCGGCTCATCTCGACAGGGGGCGCCTTCGTCGCGCTGATCGCGGCATCGGCGGATTGTTGGGCAGTGGTGGACTTGGCGAGGAATTTCGCGCGGGCATGACTACCGGTGACAGATTCTGCGGGCACGTCCCAGACAACTCCAGCCGCCGTAGGCCGGAGCCCTGCCCTGCTCTCACAGATCTAGCGCAGGGCACGAAGTATTACGCCGTAATACCGCCCGCCAGTGAGCCTGCCCTGGCCGCGTAACGGCACGTGCTTGGGATCAGGAGGCCTACGTCGCCAGGCCGTACGTAACGGCGGACGTACCCGCAGAACCCCTCGGCCGCCTTGACTGGACTCCACCTTCACACGTCAGGGACAGGAATGTGGCTGCACGACTCTCGCCCTACGCCCGCACTGCGCTGATCGGACCCTTGGGGGAACTGGGCCGTGCCGTGGACTCCCCAATTGGGGAGTCCACCCTTGATATCGCTCCATGGACGGATTCCGGTGTGCCAGGATGCCGGTACCGCGCCTGTCCTGACGCGGATGTGGGGTACGCAAGGAGGCCAGCTCCGGTGCTCAACGATCCTTTGGAACTGATCGACCCACCAGCGAACAGCGTCGTGATCGGCACGGGCAAGGGCGGCGTTGGCAAAAGCACGATCGCCGCGCATCTGGCCGGCTCCTCGGCGGCAGAGGGCCGACGCACCCTGCTGATCTGCCTGACAAGCCAGGACGATGACGACCTCGGCATCAAGCGATACGGCAGAGGCATTCACCCTGCTGGGCCGACCGTCATAGACGGGCAGGGCCTGTATCGCGCTGTCTACGACCGCACACCGCTACTGCCTGTCCGTGAAGTGCGCCCCAACTTGGATGTGGTGCCGGGCGGCGAAACAGTGGGCGAGCTGATCCAGCTGCTGATGCACCGGATGATGGGCGAAGGGGCCGGGGTGGCACTCTCCCTGGCTCGCTCGCTGGCACCCATCGCCGGCTGGTACGACCAGATCGTCATCGACAGCGCTCCGGAGAACGACTCGCTCGAGCAACTGGCCGTCGCAGCGGCACGCGTCCTCGTGGTGCCCACCCGGTCGGATGACTCCTCTATCCAGGGCATGGAGCGCATCTCCCGAAACTTCAAGATGGTGCGCCGCCAGGTGAACCCACACCTGCGCGTCGGTGGAGCCTTCCTCTATGCATCGAACCCGACCGCGACGTCGATGCACGCAGAGGTGAAGGAGGACATCCGTGCAGTCCTTGGAATCACGACCCCGATCCTGTCGACCGTGGTCGGCTACCGCGAGAAGCCGGCCCGCAACTCACGCAAGAAGGGCCTGCTGTTCTCCGAATATGCAGAGCTTCTGCCGATGAGTGCCAAGGGGTACGACGTGGCTGCCGGCCGCGCGAAGGTCGCGGACGTTGTACCCGAGGCCATCGTGGGCCTGGCAGACGACATGCGGGCCCTGACCACCGAGATCTTCGAGCACTGCAGGAAGGCAACAGGCTGATGGGCGGCGACCTGTTCAGCGACGACGAGTTGGGAACGTCCCCGACCATGGGCACCGGCCTGATGGGACGGGGCTACCCGGGCGTTGTCCAAGACGCAAGCGTGGTCATCAAGGCACCGGTCGGCACGACGCTGGAGTCGATTCCACTCCCCCGCCCCCCAGCGAGCGAAGGAGAGCTCAGCTCTGATGAGGAGGAGACCTTCGAGGCGTGCAAGGCAGGGGTCGACAACCTCCACAAGGCCTTTTGGATCGCCGGCAAGGCTCTGGAAACGATGAGGACCGGCAACCTGCACCGGAACTCCGGAGTGCCGAACTTCGCGGAGTTCATCTGGATCAACTGGGAAATCTCCGAGTCGCACGCTCAACGGCTGATGGCTGAGTGGCGGATAGGAGAAGCGCTCGCTGGTCTGGGCTGGCGGCCCCGGGAGTCCCAGGTGCGTGAGCTGACGCCCGTCGCCAAGAATCACGGCGAGGACGCAGCGGTGGCCGTCTACGACACTCTGGCACGTGGCGGAGGACGCGTGACAAGTAGCGCGCTGAAGGATGTGGTGAGGCAACTGCCAGCCATTCCTTCCGGCGCTGTGCCCGCAGATGTCGAACGGGCAGTCCGCGAGATCCTCAAGGCTTCGGGGCCAACCACGGCAAGCGGGACCGGCAGTCTTACTGAGGTCCCGGCCGGGGACGCAGCCGCGGTCACCTCCTCAGCGAATGACTCCGCAGGTGGGAGAGACAGCCAGAGGCCTGATCCGACCGACTCCGAGGACGTACGTCGGCTCATGCAGGCTCTCGCCTCTGTGACGGATGCTGCGAAGACGGTCAGCCGTCCGGCAGTTCGACGTGCCGTCGATGAGCATCCTGAAGCCGCCATGCTGGTTGTCAAGGAGATCGAGACGCAGCTCGGCAAGATCGGGCGGGCGATCGCCCTGCGAAAGCCGGCCCGCTAAAGGCTCCTACACAAGAGCGGGACGGCTCATGGAGCCGCCCCGCTCTCACTACGCCTCCCCGGACGCTCTCCTGCGTGGGCTCTCATTGGGCAACGGTGGAAGGAAGGCGTCCAGAGCACTGTTGAGGAAGTCGGACCGGTTCGGAAACGCGTACGCAGAGGCGAGGGCGTCGATGACCGCCAGCTCGCGGCTGGAGGGACGGAAACTCTGCTGACGGCTGTCTTTGACCGATCCCCGGGCCGTACGCCGGGCCGGCACCTCACCGAACAAGCCATCCGGGTCGCTGTCTTCCTCCTGCACAGGCTGTCTCCGGTGGCGCAGAGCCTCGCGCAGGGAACCGAACAAGTCGTGCTTCTTGGCGTGGAGCACAGCGCGACGCACCACGACAGCGTTCGTCGGCTCATGACCGGTCGTCACTTTCTGGGTGAGCTGGTAGTGCGCGAACCGCCTCCGCACGTCGGAACTCACCATGATCGTGCACTGGCCGGCCTCTTGCCCCCTCTCCCCCAGTTGCGGCACCTGCACCTCGACGACGACCGCCGGTACCGCGGAGTGTGAACCCTGATTGGCAACAGTCGGCAGCACAGGCTCGGGCTGACTAACCGGTGCTGGAGCGGGAGATGCCTCAGGAGCGGGCGCATCCGGGGTGGACTTCCGTCGCCGGACGGGAGGGGCTTGGAAGGCATTGCTGGCCGCTGACGCGAAGGCCTTCAGGCCGTCATCGTCGGGAAGCCCACCCCGCTTCCTGGGCGTTCTGGTGGAATCGGTCATGCCGCCTCACTCTCCGTTCCGGCACCGCGGTCAAGCGCGATCTTCGCCTGCATGATCTCGATGGCCAGCGACTGGTAGTCCCCCGCGAGTGCCTTCACCGAACGCCGAAGACTGGGTTCAATTGCCGTGCTGGCCCCCATCTCGTGCGCGACACGGCCGGCCATCCGGCACGCCACTGCCGCCGCCTCTACATGGCGGATCGTCTGGCTGAAGACAGGGGCAGCGCCATTGAGATCCTCCTCCAGTTGCTCCTTGATCTTGGCCTGGACATTGGTAGCGCTCGCGTTGGTGGCGAAAATGACGACGCCGAGCAGTCGCAGCATCGGGTTGAGGACGCGAGCCTGACCGAACCGTCTGGCGACTGTGCGCAGCCCCTTACGCGAGGAGGGATCGGATTTGGAGGGGATGAGGACCAGGTCCCCTGCTGCGAGTGCCTGGAGTTGCAGGGGTTCTGACCCAGGGGCAACGTCCAGGATGATCACGTCGTAGTCGTCGCGGACAGCGTCAATCGCTGCGGCGTACATACCCATCCAGGCGTTCTGATCCTCAGCGTTGTCGTAGCGCGAGGCTAGACGGCGTTGGCAGTACAGCTCTTCGACGACGTCCTCGAGAACAGCTCCGCCAGGCACGACAAACAGGCCTGGACGTGCCTCGCCGGTCGGAGTGAGTACCTTGCCGTCGAGGATCGCGGTGGCCTGAGCCTCGCCGTCGTCGGCAAGCACGGTTCCTGTGGTTCCGAGGTCCTCGCCGTTGTTGCCCTGCTCGTCCATCTCCATGAGCAGGACCCGGAGCCCGATGCCGGACCAGGCCGCACCCAGGGCTGCAGACAGGGAACTCTTGCCTACACCGCCCTTGCCATTGACGATCACGAATACCTTGGCCTGGTGCACACCCTCCGACATGAGCTGAAGGCGCCGCCGCACTGCACGTTTCACCTCGATCAGATCGATGGCCGGGAGCGAGTGGAGAGCGAAGGGCACAGAGATCACCTCCAGTCATAAAATGGACATCATGTGATCATCGACGGTACGGGTGCTGCGAGTGCTCTCACGCAGGACACACACGTCGTGAAGTGCTGCGGTGCCGGTGTCCACCCGGTTGGACGCAGAGGCTGACACCGCAGCCGACGACATCGCGTGCACTATGCTGAGCGCCGCATATAAGGCAAACCATAGCGGTACGGCTAGCACGCCATATAGGGGCATGTACCGCCTAACTGGAGAGTCGACACTTGTGGTCGGGCGACTAGGTCGGGCAACCAGGCCACGACAACTCGACCGCAAAGTATGGCTGAGCGCTTCTGTTGGCCGACCGAGCGTCCGAGTTGACCTGCGGCGGCTGGCCCTCCCTTATGGCGAACAGGTGTTCCACCGGCCCGAGGTCTGGTTGTTGCCGCCGGGGTCTCGGTGGGTTGCCCAGTTGCAGGTGTGGATCGACGGCGAGGATGTGGTGACGGTCGGCGAGGGAGGCCGTGGCCCGTTTACGGTGGAGGCTCTGGCCGCCGACGGTCGCAGTTGGCTGCGGGCGACCCGGAGAGCGGCGACGCGTCGTGGTGGGGGAGAGCCCGATTGCACGGGCAGATGTTGCGGCTTCCGCTCAGTGTTGGTGCAGCGGCAGAGGTGCGTTGTGGAGCGGTTCGTCAGGTTGGGCGTCCACGCAGTGATGATGTCAACCGGCTCACACGGCATCTCGCAGGGAATCCCGGGCTTCAGGACTCTGCTCAGGAATGCGTGATTCGGGCCCCACGACCACACCAATCATGGGGGCCAACGTGCCGGTAGCGAAAGGCGGCCTCGAACATTTCACCTCGCCGCCGATCAGTACGACGTCGAAGTGGCCCGAGCAAGATCAGGGATGGACACCAGCCGCGGCGCACTCGTGTTCTGCCTCCTAATTTCACGATCTGCACCGTGCCCGCCTCCCAGTAGGACGCCCCGCGCGAGCGTACGTGCGCCAGTTGGCAGAGCTGAGTTCGATCCAGCAGACGGCCGCCAGCTGAACGCGGCCACACCAACGGAGGGCCCAGCGCGTCTCTACGCAGACAGACCGGCGAGAAAATGGGAGACCAGGCGATACACGATGTCGGGTTGTTCCAGGTGCAGGTCGTGCCGGGTCTCGCGAACGCTGACTGACATGGTCGGGACGCGGCGGCGCATCAGTTCATCGACCCGTGCAGGCGAGATGAAGCTCGACTGGGCCAGCATGAGCAGAGTGGGGCAGGTGACGCGCTCCCACTCGTGGGCAAAGGAGTGCCGGGCAGCGTCCGCCACGGACTGGACCATCACGTCCTGGTCGAAGCGGGGCCACCATTGCCCACCGCGTTCCTCCAGGCCATCCGCCCAGCCCATGCCGATTGCCCCGCCGCCGAAAAACTGGACCGCAGCATCGCGCGAGGCAAAGGAGGCCGGCCACGAGTCGAACCACCGGCGGATATGAGCCGGCCATGCACCACATCCGACATCGCGCACTGATCCACCGTGCACCGGGATTATGGGTCGGCCGTTACCGTCGAGTTATGGCGCTACGCATGGAGTGGTCGATGGAAGGCTCTTTCTCTGGGGCGGCAGGGCAGACCGTGCGCGACGTGCGAGAAGCTGTGTACTGGCTCGACACGTCACTGGTGCGGGTCCAGGAGCGCGCGAACCTGCCCCCATTTGAGTCCGATCGGCTCGGCCAGTGCGCGCGGCTCCTGCGCGCCCGGATGCTCGACGAAGCAGACAGTGTCACGGCGCGCGGTAAGCAGTGGTCGGCCACTGTCGGCCCTCTCAGCATGACACTCACCCCGACCGGCTGAAAGCCGGTGCACAGAAGACGCAAGAGCGGGCGGCCGACGGCAACTGCCGACCCTTGATCTTCCACCTCAGTGCTGGACAGGCAGGGGATACACCCGCATTCGCGGACGTGATGGCCCGCCCGCGTCTTCCTCGAGTGCGAGGGCGCCCCGGCACTCGGCCGGACCTAGTCTTGGCCGACAAGGGGTACTCCTCGCACGCCATCCGTGTGCACCTGAGCAAGCGGGGAATCCGGAGAGTCCTCCCCGTTCCGGCCGACCAACTCGGCCACCGCCTGCGGCGGGGGAGCCAGGGCGGCAGACCACGACTTGCCGATGGGCTACCAGCAACGCTGGTAGCCCATCGGCCGTTCTACCCGGCCTGTTCTGCGCGCGCTTGCTCAGGAGGCGCAGTAGAAGCGGGCCTTGCCGGCGAAGTTGCGGTCGGCGGCGGCAACGTCCCGGCCGGTCTGTTCCGAGGTCGCGTCCAGGACCGTCGACAGCAACTTCGGGGGAGTGTTGCCGGTGGAGTAGGGGCGGCCGTCTGGTGCTCTGACCGGGAAGGTTCGCCGGATTGGTGGATCATTCCTGCTCGGAGGCAGCGGCGAGGCGGCGGCGGCAGAAGTCGGCAGCCGTGAGGTGGGGCCTGTGCAGCGCATCGCTGTAAAGGCGCATCTCACGAGCCGCTTGGTCCAGGTGCTGCCAGAAGCTGAGGGGCAGGTCGAGGTCGTCACCGAGATCGACCAGGCAGTCGAAGGCGAGTCCCAGCTCGTTGTGCTCCAGGAACTCCAGCGTCGCTGAGAGGTCGATGTCCGGCAGGCGTGTGAGGTGGGCTCGGGCGGCGTCGAGGTGGTCACGGGTCTGATTCCAGCTGGCCTGCAGAGCCTCACGATCATCGGTCATGGTGCCAGTGTTGCCGGTGCCTTGATCGGGGTCACGCGACTTTCGTTGGTCGTCCGCCCCAGCGGATGCGCTTCTCGCTGCGGATGCGAGCACGCTCCTTCCGCTGGGCGGCGAGGACGTCGGGGTGTCGGGCATTTTTGTTGCGCCATCGCAGGTAGGCGTGCAGGGCACGGGTCTGGACCGTGTGATTGCGGTGGTGGGAGTTGGCGACGGTGAACTGCCGTAGCGGCCCGAAGTGGGCCTCTATCGAGTTGGCCCAGGACGCGTAGGTCGGGGTGAAGCACAGTTCGACCCGATTGTTCTTCGCCCAGCGCCGGATCATGTCGCCTTTGTGGGCGGAGAGGTTGTCCAAGATGATGTAGATCGGGGCGCCGTCCGGGCGGGCCGCGCGGATCGACCTGAGTGCGGTCAGGGTGTTGCCAGCTCCCTTCTTGCGGCGGTTGACGCCCCAGAGGGTGTCGTCGCCGACGGAGTAGCAGCCGTCGAAGTAGCGGACGCCGTGGGTGCGGTGGTAGGTGGCGGGGTGCCGTTCGGGGTGACCGGCAGGGGCCCAGGACGAGCCGGCGGTGGGTCGGATGCCGAGCGGGCCGAACTCGTCGAACGCGAAGACCCGGTCGGGGAAGCGGTCCAGGACGTGTTCGATACGGTCGAGCTTGGCGTCGCGCTCAGGGTCCGGGGATTCCTTCCACGTCTTGGTGCGCTGGAAGGTGATGCCGCGGCGAGCGAGTAGGCAACGTAACGCCTCGCGGCCGATGCAGATGACGCGGCCGTGGGCTTTCCGCAGGTAGGCGGCGAGTTTGCGGATGGACCAGCGGGTGAAGGGCTGGCCGAGTTTGGTCGGGCGGGTGGTGGCCGTCTGGATGACGAAGTTCTCGTCGTCAGGACTGAGCAGGCGGGGACGGCGTCCCGCCCACTGAGGGTCCAGGCAGGCGAGGTCGATCTCGTTGAACCGGTGGATCACGTCCCGGACGGTGTCCTCGTCGGCCTGCACCAACTGCGCGATCACTGGCACCCGGTTTCCGCCGGCGGAGGCCAGCAGCATCATCGCGCGCCGGTAGCGCACCGAACTGGTGCTGCCCCGGCGCACGATCTGCTGCAGCTTCTGCCCCTCCTGATCGGTCAACCTGCGCACACGGACGGGCTCTGCCACCACACCCCCAACGATCGGACGGACGTCACCGCACATCCAACCGTCGCCATCACCAACCCGGCGAACCTTCCCGGTCAGAGCACTAGATGAACTGATCGGCCGTTTTCGCGTACTTACCGGTCGAGGAATCCTTCGCTCAGTACAGCGACCGCGCAGGGGCCCCCGAGCTGGACTAGGCGATCGACATCAAACTCGAGTGCTGGCCTGGTGCGGCCGCTACCCGGCCTTCCCTCGCCTGCTCGTGGTCTTTACTGGCGGGTTCGAAGCCGCCTGGCTCGATGTATTGCTGATCGGTGAATGCTCGCCGACACTGACCTGACGCTCACCGATACCCCAATGCGGAGCGGCCTGCGGACGTGCTCCGGTTGGTCGGTCGGGGGCGTGAGCGGACTGTCTGCGCCGGGGGAACTGGTCGGAGCGGGCGGGCCCGGTTATTGGAGGAGGGTGGCTATGTGCTGGCAGTGCCCCGCTGGCTTCGGTCCCTGGCTTCAGTCCCTTGGTAAAACAGCAGGTCAGAGGGGGTTCGGTGCCTGATTCAGGGACTGAAGGGACTCAAGTTGAGCGTTATGACGTCACTACGTGTGCGCGTATGCGCAGGCGTATGAATCTTGTTCTAGACGTATTAGGGCTAGCTCATAATTAGGGATTTCAGTCCCTTCAGTCCCTGATCTGCTACCTATACGTGCTCTGACCTGCATCTTCTGTCAGGGACTGAAGCCAGGGACCAACGGCATCCCGGCCCTGGTTCTCAGTCCAAGCGCGTTCTGGCTCAAGCCTGCCTGCCATCCGGTAACCCCGCCCGCCCCAGGGCAGGCTCTGTTCCGCCGGCTCTACTTCTGGCCTCCAGTCCCTTCAGCCTCTCGCAAAACGTCACATACTTCGCATATCACCTCAACGGAAGGCTGTTTGTCAGGGGCTGAAGGGACTCAAGGGACTCAAAAACTGATAGAACGGCACGCGGGGGAGTTCCCCGGCCGAGGATGACCTGAGCCCTAGACTCATTCCGAAAGACAGTCCCTTCGGTCCCTGAACCTGCAGACACGGACCCCTGTGACCAGCATTCTTGTCGTAGGGACTGAAGCCCCTACGACCGGACCGATAAGGACGACTGCGTGCCGCGCCACGGTAAGACGAGCCCGGACACTTCCCCGGCCAGCTCCGTGCCGTCGCTTGCCCTTGCACGCTGGTGCGCAAGCAACGGCTGGCCGGTCCATCCTCTTGCGGTGGGCCGCAAGACTCCCGCCGCGAACTGCTCAGCCTGCAGGGACCGGCACCACAACCCCAAGGCCTGCCCCTGTTTGCCAGCAGGCAGGCCTTGTCATGGCTTCCACGCCGGCACGACCAACCCGTTGCGCATCGAGAAGTGGTGGACCGATAGCCCCCGCTCCGGTGTAGGAGTGGCCTGCGGGGCGGCCGGCCTCGTCGTCCTCGACATCGACGCCCACTCTGCCCCGGTGCCGGACCGAAGCCGGTTGCTCCCGGGTATCGCCATCCACGAATCGGTCAACCTGGCTGGACTCGCTTCGGGCTTTGACACGATGGCGTTGCTAGCCGCCTTTCGTCGGCAGCCCAACCCTGCCGACGACGAGAACACCTTGCGCGTTCGCACTCCGTCGGGCGGCCTCCACGTCTGGTATCGCAACACGGTTGCCGGAACCCGTTTCCGCTCCTCGACGGGTTCGAGCCCGAGGGTCGCGCTCGCCTGGCAGGTTGATGTGCGGGCAGAGGGCGGCTACATCATCGCGCCCGCTACCCGCACCTCCCAGGGCAGCTACGAGGCGGTCGGCCCGGCTCGTATGCCGGCCCCGTTGCCTGACTGGCTCGCGGCTGAGCTGATCCGGACGGGCCACACGGTCTCCTCGGCACCAACGCCGCAGACCGCCTCGACTCTGCCCCGTGCTCGACAGGCGAGCAAGCCGAAGTCCGCTCACCGGATCCTGGACCCACACCTGGCTGAAGTCGCCCAGTGCGCGGCCACACCAGAAGGCGCGGGGTTTACCGAGAAGCTGAACCGGGCTGCGTTCACCGCAGGCGGCCTTGCCGCCGCAGGACACCTCAGCGAATCCATCGTCCGTGAACTTCTTGCCGCCGCCGCGCACGAGGCACGCCCCTGGCAGATATCCCGCAACGAAAAGCTCATCAATGACGGTCTCGCCGCCGGGGCCGCCCGACCGCTCCATCTCAAAGGACGTTCATGAGCAGCGCCGAAAGCACCCGCTTTGACGCAACTGCCGCCGCTCAGCAGATGCTCAATCTCGAAGCCCTGCAGCCCGCCCCGGCCCTCCCGGTGCAGGCTGCTTCCGCGTCCCCCTTGTCGACTCAGAGCCAGTTGCCCAGCACTCTTACCGACCGCGGTAATGCCAAGTTGTTCGTCCGCCTCTACCGCAGCCAGTTCCGGCACGTTGAGGGCCTGGGCTGGTTTGCCTGGGACGGCTACAGGTGGAAGCGGACCGGCGGCGAGAAAGCTGCGCTGTGGGCGGCGGGGGAGATGGCCGAGGAGATGCCGGATACCGATCTCCGTGGCATCTTCAGCGACCGCGAGCTCTGCGTCCACAAGAAGCGCACCTTGTCGACCACTGGCATGAAGGCCCTGCTGACCCAGGCGAAGGCATCCCCGGACCTGTCCGTAGACCCCGACACCCTGGACGGCGATCCCTACGCCCTGTGCACCCCTGAAGGCGTCGTCGACCTCACGACCGGCCGCCTGCGCAAGCCCGATCCCACACGCGACTTTCACTCCCGCGCCACGAGCGTTGCCCCCCTGAACATGCCCACCCCTCGCTGGCACCAATTCCTGGCCGAGACCTTCGGTGACGACGCCGAAGGCCAGGAAATGATCGACTTCCTGCACCTGCTGCTCGGCTACTCCATCACCGGCGACGTCGGTGCCCAGGTCCTGCCCTTCCTCCACGGCCAGGGAAAGAACGGGAAGTCTGTTCTTCTTGACGTGATGATTCAGATCCTCGGCGACTATGCGGACGCAGCCCCGCCCGGTTTCCTGATGGACCGAGGTGCGTTCTCCGAACACTCCACCGAGCTCACAGAGCTTCACGGCCGGCGCCTGATCGTCTGCAGCGAACTCAAGCCGAACGACCGGTTCGACGAAGCCCGCGTTCGCCTTCTTACCGGCGGAGACAAGATCAAGGCCCGCCGCATGCGGCAGGATTATTTCTCCTTCACGCCCACCCACCACCTCTGGCTGCTCGGTAACCACCGCCCCGAAGTCTCCACCGGTGGCTTCGCGTTCTGGCGCCGCATCCGTCTGTTGCCCTTCGAACGGATCGTCCCCGACGAGCGGAAGATCGACAACCTCGCCGTGGAACTCGTCGGTGACGAAGGTTCAGGCATCCTGCAGTGGCTCATCGAGGGCGCTCGCCGCTACCTCGCGACCCGTGACAGCCTCGCCGGACCGGACCGGGTCCGTATCGCCACGAGCGCCTACGCCAACACCGAAGACCACATCGGCCGCTTCCTCGCCGAATGCTGCATTCACGACCCTGAGAAGCAAGAACTCCGTGTTGAACAGGGCTTGTTGTACGCCTCCTACAGCACCTGGTGCACTGCCAGCGAAGGTATCCGCCCCGCCACAACCCGCACCTTCGCCACCCGCGTCCGGCAAGAAGTGGGCCTCGCCTCACCCGCCGACATGATCAAATCCAACGGCCGGAAGTTCTACCCCAACCTCGCCCTGGTAGCCGAGCAGTGAACCACACACACCCGCCCGCCCCCGCCCGCCCCCGGCAAGGCCCCCTAGGCCCTCGCTCCCGGCCGGTCTACGATGACGGCAAAGCCCACTGCTACGAGGCACCACCTCACGCAGTGACATCACGGCCCCCAACGGGAGCCCACAAATTGTTGGCACGGGAAATCAGCGCCTACCAGGTACGTGGGGAACAATCCGGGCACCACGTGAATCGGTGCCCACAAATGAAGGAGAGGTCGCGGCCATGAGCTCGCTCCTGACCGACGGCGATCTCGCCCACGAAGCAAACGTGGTGTGGATTGAGGACCCCGAAAACCTCGACTACGTCCGCCAAGCCCTGGACAAGACCCCCCGTCGCCGCAGCAAGCCCCGATACGAACGCGACGGCCGCATGATCGGGTACGTCGAGCTCGACGGCACCGCCGAAGCCGACCCAGACAGCGGCCTCTACCGGCGACGCGTCTTCTTCCTCCTCCCTCACGACCGCGACTCCGCCCCAGAAGGTGTCTACCGGCAAGGAGCACCGGGAGAAGCAGTCGACCCACGAACCATCCGGCCAAATCGGGTGGGGGAGAAGACACCACGCTCTCAGCGTGGGATCGCCTCCGCTATAACCCCGGCCAGCTCGTAGTCCGCCGTCCGGACTGCCTGCGCCCGCTTTAGTCGACTGCGCCCCCGCCTCACGTTGGGGGCGCAGTCGACGACGACCTTGGCGACAGCAACCCACGTGCACGGTGGCGTTAGCGAAACCGAACGCGGACGCGGACTCAACGTGCACGTGCTTTCCTGAACGCTGAGCGCATCAACCGCCGGCTGTCGACCCCGACGACATCGACGCCCGCCACCGCGACCCGACGGTGCGCTGCGTCGTCGAGCAGGACTGCGACAAGTACACCATGGCGCGCAGCTGGAGATCGCGCTGCGCTTCGTAGGCGGAGCCCCACCGTAAACGCTCCAGCTCATCACTGCACCGGCCGGTGACCGTCGTCACAGCGACTCAAGGGACTGGACCTCGTAGGCCCGTTCGCCGGCAGGTTCCTTCGGTCGCTTCAGTCGCTGGCCGTGGAGGCCCGGCCAGCGACTGAAAGCCTGGCACGCCGCAGGATGCTCAGTCGCTGCCTCGGTATACGCCAAACATGCAGGTCAGAAGACTTCTTGCGACCAGAGCAGCGACCGAAGCGACTCACAGTGCCTGTATATGCCGTCATTCTTGAGTGTGCGTGTGTGTCATATATAGAAGACTTCAGTCGCTTCAGTCGCTTTCTGTCTTCCAGCAGGCTTCTGACCTGCAGCTTTCGGCGAGCGACGAGGCCAGCGACTCAAGCTCGCTGGGTCGCTGCCCCTCGCTCTTGGTCGCTGGTACACCTGGCCTGCCTCGACACGGAGCCTCTGTGTTTCCAGGGGTGTCCGCACGTTGCCACGTACTTCGCTAGTGTGTGTTCATTGTTGAGTCGCTTCAGTCGCTGATGGGGGAACCACATGCCTGCTGAGCTGCGGATTTCTCGCAGCGACTCAAGGCAGTCAGTCCCTGAACGTTCAGTCGCTGACTCCTTGATGCTGGCTACGGCCAGGTGGTGTGCCAGCCGCGGGTGGCCAGTGCACCCGCTGACGCCTGGACGCAAGACACCAGCCGGAAACTGCCCTCGGTGCCGTGAAGCAAGGCACTCCCACCACAGGTGCGACTGCCGGGAAGCTGGTCGGTGGTGCCACGGATTTCACGCCGCCACCCTCGACAGAGCCCAAATCGACCAGTGGTGGAGCCACACGCCCGATTTCGGTGTGGGCATCGCGTGCGGCCCCGCAGGACTGGTCGTCATCGACGTCGACGCTCACCAGCAGCCGCTCCCGGACCGGCACCACGTCCTGCCCGGCATTCCGATCCCGGAGGGCGTCGACCTCCGGGGACTGGCCAACGGCTACCACTCCCTTGCCGTCCTGGCCGCTTTGCGCGGCGTAGCGAGCCCCGCCGACGACGTGTCCACCCTGCGCGTGCAGACCCCATCAGGAGGGCTTCACGTCTGGTACAAAGCGACTGACGGACGACGCTGGCAGTGCTCGACCGGATCGGGCGGCGGCCGGGCGCTGGCCTGGCAGGTAGACGTGCGTGCCCACGGCGGCTACATCATTGCCCCCGGTACCACAACGAGCGCAGGAACCTACACACCGCTCGGAACGACTCGGGAGCCTGCACCGCTGCCGACGTGGCTGGCCCAAGAACTTGAGCGCACCGGGCACCTTCCGGCTCCGAGTGTTCCTGCCCCGCGGTCTGTTCCGCCACGTGCCCGCCAGGCTGTCATTGCAGCTGGCGGCGGCGCCGACCGGGCCAGCCGCACCCTGGCCACCGTCCTGGGCGAGGTCGCCGCCTGTTCAGCCGTGGCTGAAGGAGCGGGGTTCTCGGACAAGCTCAACCGTGCCGCTTTCACCGCAGGCGGGCTGGTTGCAGCGGGGCACCTGGCTGAGCAAGCTGCCGCCCAGGCACTGCAGGAGGTAGCCGACGTGGCCCGCCCCCGCCAGACGCGCCGAATCGAGCAGATCATTCGCAGCGGCATGAATGCTGGCAAGCAACATCCTTTGGATCCGGGGAGTCGCTCGTGACTTCCTCCGCCAGCGACGACGGTTTCCTCTTCAACTTTGATCCGCAGGCCGTAGCAGCCCAGATCCTTGCTCAAACGGCAACGCCGCTGCCGGCGCAGGCAGGAGAAATGCGCTTGGCAGCAGTGCGGGACAGTCCGGCCACGCCCGTCGGCCTGCTGCCAGATACGCTCTCGGACCGCGGCAACGCCAAACTGTTCGTGAACCTGTATGCCAACGACTACCGTCACGTTCCCGGCCTTGGCTGGTTCCGGTGGGACGCCACCCGCTGGCAGATGGACGAGGACGATGCCGTCGTCTGGGCAGCTGGCGACCTCGCAGAGAACCTGGCCGTCAGCGACCCTCGAGGCATCTTTACCCCGACCGCGCTGCAGCAGCATCGACGCCGGGCCCTGAGCACGTCGGGCATGAACGCCATGCTCACCCAGGCCAGGTCCGCCCCGGGCATGGTCCTCAACGCCACGCTCCTGGACGCTGACCCCTACGTTCTGTGCACCCCCGCAGGCGTGGTCGATCTGCGCACCGGCCTACTGAGAACACCCGACCCGAACAAGGACTTTCACTCCCGCTCGACCTCGACCGGACCGACACACGGCCCTACCCCGCGATGGGACCGCTTCCTTGCCGACACGTTCGGCGACGACGCGGAAGGCACGGAAATGATCGACTTCCTGCACCTGCTGCTGGGCTACTCCATCACCGGCGACGTCGGCGGGCAGGTAATGCCGTTCCTGTTCGGATCCGGCAAGAACGGCAAGTCCGTCCTCCTGGATGTGCTCATGAAACTGTTGGGGGACTACGCCGACGCTGCCCCACCCGGCTTCCTGATGGCCCGCCCCTATGAGGGCCACCCCACCGACCTGGCTGAGCTGCACGGCCGTCGCGTCATCGTGTGCTCCGAGGTCAAACCCGGTGACAAGTTCGACGAGGCACGCGTCAAACTCCTGACCGGCGGGGACCGCATCAAAGCCCGCCGGATGAGGCAGGACTTCTTCAGCTTCGCCCCCACCCACAAGCTCTGGCTGCTGGGCAACCACCGACCCGAAGTCGGCACCGGCGGCTTCGCCTTCTGGCGCCGCATGAGGATGATCCCGTTCGAACGTGTTGTCTCCGACGACCGCAAAATCGACAACCTTGCAGACATCCTGGTCGCTGAAGAAGGCCCCGGCATCCTCAACTGGCTGATCGAGGGGGCACGCCGCTACCTCGCAGGCGACAAAGACCTCACCGGCCCCCAACGAGTCCGCATCGCCACCACCGCCTACGCAGAAACTGAAGACCATACCGGACGTTTCTTCGAAGAGTCCTGCGCTCTCAACCCAGAACATCGAGCCGAGCAGACCAGGCTCTACGCCGCTTACAGGGACTGGTGCCAAAATGAAGGAGCACCTGCCATCTCATCCCGAGCCTTCGCCACCCGGGTACGTGATCTGGTCGGACTCGCGTCGCCAAAGGAAATGAAAGTGTCCAACCAGCGAAAGTACTACCCGGGCATCGGATTGCTTGCCGACGAGGAGACAACGTGAGCTCCCTCATCACAGAGGACGAAATCTGCCACGAGACCGCACTCGTCTGGCTCGAGGATACGACCGACCTCGACTACGTACGCCAGAGCCTCGACCGGCTGCCCACCCGCCGAGCCAGACCTGCATACCACCGGGACGGTCGCATGGTGGGATACGCACTCCTTGGCTCCAACGCCAAACCTTCACGCTCATCGGGCACCTTCCGACGACGCGTCTTCTGGCTCCTGCCGCACGACCGAGATACCGACGCCAACGGTGTCTACGCCACCGGAGCACCAGCCGAGGCCATCGACCCCCGGACCCTTGCTCCGGCGAGCAAGGGATGTAAGACCGAACGGTCCGAGGGAGGCCCCCCCTCCAGCGCGATGCAAGAACTAGGCATAACACTCCCTCTCTGAAAAGCAGCACCACCCTCGCCATGCCGCAAGGGTTCTCCGCGATCACTGAGCCCGGCGATACAGATTGATGTCCTCGGAGGAGCACCTGTGCAACCCACGGCGGACGGCACAGGGCGTGGACGGCTGATGACTCAGGTAGAGGATCTCGACAGCCCAGTCATACGTGCACGCTGCGTTACCTGCAAACGTGCACCACGCACGTGGCTACCCGTGAACGCGGATCCTGGCTCCTCCACCGCAGCCGTGTGGTCCTCCACCGCAGCCGTGTGGTCCTCCACGCCTGCCAGGGATGCCGGCCGGGCATTTGTCGGCCCGCCCCACGAGCTGTCGCCGACGGAAGTACAGTCGCTGTTCGGCGAGAGCCCCGGAAGTCGGCGATGCGTGCCCGGATTCGCCGGCGACGGCTCCGGCCGGACAACCCACGTGTGCAGCGCAGAGCCCCCTGCCCGGAGTCATCGGGACGCCGGACGAGTGGCATATATCTTCTGTTGTGGTGCGGCTGGAGGGGGGCTTGGTGTGGTCTGCAGGCGGGGGTGGGCCTGTTTGCGGCGAGGAGGGCGCTGAGGACAGGAGGATCAGGGGTGGCGGATTGTGTGTTGCACGGTGTGCTGTCTCGGATGTGCCGTGTCTGATCACAGGCTCTGTGCTTGTGCCACTGTCCTTAGCGGCGGCTCGTTTCCGGAGCCCGTCAGCTCGGGTGTTGGGGCGTTTACTTTGCGAAGCCGGCTTCTTTGAGTGCGTGCTTGAGTGTTTTGATGGCGTAGTGGGTGCGGGATTTGACGGTTCCGAGGGGCAGGCCTAGTTCTTTTGCGGTTTCGAGCCCGGTCAGTGATCTGAAGTACAGGCAGTGGATGACGGCTTGTTGCTCTGCCGTCAGCGATGCGAGGGCTTTGTGGATCAGTTCTGCGACCAGTAGTCGGTCGTAGCCGTGTTCGGGTTCGGGGATCAGGGTGAGCACGGCGTCGTTGCACTCGGGGGGCCGTACTCGGCGTGCTCGGTCCGCGTCGATCGCGATGCGTCGGGCGACGGTGAACAGCCAGGGCCGGAACGATTCGAACTCGCGGCTGGCGTCGAGTGCGTTGGGGTGTTTCCAGGCCCGGATCAGGGTTTCCTGTGTGATCTCCTCCGCACGCCAGCGGTCGCCACGTGTCAGCGACAGGCAGAATCGGTGCAGTGCGGATCCGTGCAGCTCAACGATGCTTTCCATCTGGGCCGCGGTGGCGGTCCGCTGAGCCGGAGCTGTGTGTGCGCGGTGCGTCGTGGGGGTTGCCGTGGGCGGGTGGGTCGTGTCACGGAGGGGGGTGTCGTGGCGGCCGGCGTTGCGGCGGGTGAGGAGCGCGGTTGTCATAGTGATCCCCCTCTTTTGACGGGGCGGTCCGCCGCCCCGTCTGCTGACAGGAAACACTCTGCTCAAGTACTTCCTCGGAAACATCGGCCACCTGACGTACGACCGCCCTCGAAGCGACACCAGGCACGTACGTCACGCCGGTGGCATCCTTGAGCGCAGGGCGCCGTAAGCACGAGAGTTGCACCGGGCGACCGGCGAGCGCGGTGTCGTCGCAGGCCTGACAGCAGAAGATCTCTTGTGAGGGCCAGTTCTCCGTCGCGGTGTGTCCGCAGCCGGGGCACGTCCGGGAGGTGCTGCGGGAGTTCACGGCCGTCACTTCTCATCCGGCGCTTGCAGCCTGTGTGTTCAGGCGCGCGAGGAACACCCACCATCCGGCATCACTGATCGAACGGTTCGCCGGGCCATAGCTGTGGCCCTCGGGGAGGAAACGACCGCGCGCCTCGAGGTCGTTTTTGGGTGCGGGCGCCTTGCGCATGCTGCGGATTGTGAGGCCTTTGCGTGCGATGACATCGTGCGCGCAGACCAGAGCGAGAGCGGTCTTGTGCGCGTGGTCGAGCCGCTGACGCCGAACCTTGCCAGGCAGGCCTCGGAGCCCTAGCTGGGGAAGCCACGAAATGAATGCCGCAGAGTGACGGAACTCCCTGCGTGACTACTGAGCGGGACGTCTGCGGTGTGGTCGGCGCCTCTGATGAGGCATTGGGTCCCCCGTTTGGGAACCTGAGGGCTGTTCCGGGATCTCGGGTTGTGCCTGGTAGGTGAACTCGGTGGCGAGCATGAGGGCCCGGCGGGCTTCGTCGGTGGTGGTGGCGGGCTGTTTGCGCTCGCGGGCAAGCTGATGGATCTCGCGGACGAAGCCCTCGATGAATGTGCTGAAGTTGGCCCGCTCCAGTGCGGTCTCCCGGTGGTCGATGGTGTCGGTGATCTCGCTGAGCCAGTACTCGGACATGGTGGTCACAACGAAGCCGTCCTGGTGCTCGACGAGCATCCGCCCGATGCGCAGGGCGAGAGGGAAGCGCCGCTCTTGCGCGACTACTCGAGCCCGCTCGGCCCGCTCCTCGGCCAGCGTCCGATCTTCGTGCTTGCGGGCCGTCTCGGGAGAGCGTCGCTCGTCCGGTTCGCGGACCTGCTCAGCCTTCAGCCGCCGGGCCTTTTGGTAGGCCCCCTGTTTCGACGTCACGCACAGCGCTTCGTTGAAGTGATGCCACGGCACTCCGGCGGCTCGTCCTTGTTCCACTGCCTTGAGCTGGCCGGCGTCCGCCTGCTCGCGCAGGTGCTGCCATAGCTTCGCTCGCAGCACTGCGGCCTCGCCCACGACGTTCACCGGCACGTCCTCCGGTTGCTTCAGTTCGGAGGCCGTTCTGGCCGCGTGCTGGAGCACGAGGAACAGTTCCTCCGAAGCCGGGAACCGTTCGAACTCGGGGTCCCTGCCCAATCGGTGCAGCTCGCGCAGACGGTCGGCGATGACTGCCGTGTTGATCCGGCCCAACCGGACCGGCAGCCGCTTCGTACGGGGTTTGCTGATCTTCTTGGCCACACCAGAAGTCTGCACTCCTAGGGGGTTCCCAAACTGGGAACCCCCTAAGGTGACCACCTATGAAACAATGGCGCCGGAGACCAGGCGGGGGAGCGGGGCCATATCCGCGATCTGTTTACGATTCGTGGGGTCAGGCGGCGTTCGCCGACGGTGGTGTCTCATCTGGGGGTGCCCCGGACACGCCGGTGATGGCGCGGCGATCTGCCCAGTCCCTGGCTCTGACGTTTGATCACGCTTTCATCCCCGAAGGAGAGAACCCCGTGGGTAGCAGCGTCGAAACCCTGGAGTTCCAGGCCGAGTCCCGTCAGTTGCTGCAGATGGTGATCCACTCGATCTACTCAAACAAGGACATCTTCCTGCGCGAGCTGATCTCGAACGCGTCTGACGCACTGGACAAGCTGAGGCTGGAGTCGCTGACCGAGTCCGAACTCGAAGTCGACATCTCCGACCTGCATATAGTCCTGGACATCGATAAGGACACCCGCACGCTGACGATCCGAGACAACGGGATCGGCATGAGCCGGGACGACGTCGTCGAGCTGATCGGCACGATTGCCAAGTCCGGTACCGCCAGCCTGCTGGACAAGCTCAAGGACGCGAAGGACGCCGCCGCGGCGCAGAGCCTGATCGGCCAGTTCGGCGTCGGCTTCTACTCGGCGTTCATGGTCGCCGACAAGGTCACCTTGCGCACCCGGCGGGCCGGCAACAGCTCCGGCACCTGGTGGGAGTCCGACGGCGAGGGCACCTACCAGATCCAGGAAGTCGACGACCTGCCCGTGGGAACCTCGGTCACCTTGAACCTCAAGCCCGCCGACAGCGAGGACGGGCTGGCCGACTACCTGGCAGAGTGGAAAATTCGCCAGATTGTGAAGCAGTACTCGGATTTCATCCGCTGGCCGATCCGGATGGCCACCGAGCGCACCGACGCTGACGGCGCCCCCTCGCACACGGTCGACACACTCAACTCGATGAAGGCGCTGTGGGCCCGGCCACGCAGCGAGGTGTCCGACGCCGAATACACCGAGTTCTACAAGCAGATCAGCCACGACTGGCTCGCCCCGGCCGAGACCATCCATATGCGCGCCGAGGGCACCTTCGAGTACGAGGCACTGCTGTTCATCCCCGCGCAGGCACCGTTCGACTTGTTCTCCCGCGAGACCAGGCCTGGCGTGCAGCTGTACGTCAAGCGCGTTTTCATCATGGACGACTGCGACGCGCTCATGCCGAACTACCTGCGCTTCGTCAAGGGCGTTGTGGACGCCCACGACCTGTCCTTGAACATCTCCCGCGAGATCCTCCAGCACGACCGACAGATCCGCGGCGTACGCCGGCGCCTGGTCAAGAAGGTTCTCGGCGCACTGAAGGCCATGCAGGCAGGCGACGCCGAGCGTTACACGGAACTGTGGGCCCAGTTCGGCCGAGCGCTCAAGGAAGGCCTGATCGAGGACGGCGACAGCATCGACGTTCTTCTAGAGCTGGTGTCGGCCGCCTCCACGCACGACCCGGAGAAGCCCACTACCTTGCGCGAGTACGTCGGACGCATGAAGGACGGCCAGGACGCCATCTACTACCTGACCGGCGAGACCCGCGCGATGGTGGAGAACTCCCCGCACATGGAGGCCTTCGCTGCCAAGGAATACGAGGTCCTGATCCTCACCGACCCGGTCGACGAGATATGGACCGACCAGATCGAGGCCTTCGACGGCCACCGCCTGCAGTCCGTCGCCAAGGGCCAGGTCGACCTCGACGAGCGGGCCGACGACGACCAGGAACCTGGAGCCGAGAAGGCCAAGCGCGAACAGGATTACGCAGCCCTGCTGCCCTGGCTGACGACGACCCTGTCCGAACACATCAAGCAGGTCCGGCTCTCCTCCCGGCTGACGACGTCGGCAGCCTGCATCGTCGGCGACGCTCACGACATGACCCCGAACCTGGAGAAGATGTACCGGGCCATGGGGCAGCAGATGCCCACCATTAAGCGGACCCTGGAGCTCAACCCCACTCACCCCCTCATCGCCGCACTGCGCTCGGCCCACGAGACCAAGCCCGATGACCCCGCCCTCGCGGAGATTGCCGAGCTGGTCTACGGCAGCGCGCTGCTCGCCGAAGGTGGCGAACTTCTCGACCCCGCCCGCTTCACCCGGCTGCTCACCGACCACCTGCCCCACCCGCTCTGATCCCATTGGGTGCGGCTCGCCACGTCTCGAACCGCTTGGCCGGTCGCACCCGCCTGGGGCATCGCAAAGATGAGCCCGATAGGGCCATGGGATGATCTTGAAGCCCTCAGCCTTCGCGGTAGGCGTACCTGCGGCCGGAGAGCAGGACCTCGAGCGCCTGGTCGCCGTTACCGACGACACACGAAGCCAACTGGTGCACCGCGCCCTCAACAACAACGCACCCGACGCAGTCCGGACAGTCGCTGCCGACGACCCGAGAGTGAACCTGCGCCCAGACGTGACCGTTGGCGCGCTACCAGAACGCGGCCTCATGAGATCCGGGACCGATCAGCGGCGGCACCAGCCGCCGGTCCCATGGCAACCCAAACAGCTCGGCGCCTGCGGCCCGGGTTTATAGTCTGCGGCGACAAGCGGGAGCGCGAGAGATCGCGTCGGCACTGGGGGACTCATGACGTTCGATCACAGAAGTGCCGCGGCTACCGCCGCACTGGCGTTCGCCGCCTGTTGGTGCCTGGCGGCCTGCAACAACGGTTCCGGTTCGGCAGCACGCGCAAGCGCCGCGCCAACGTCTGCCCGGAACGCGTCGGGATCCGCGACGTACTCGGCCTCGCCCACACCGACAAACTCGCAGGCGGTCGCGGCATCCGTCAGCAGCCTAACCGCGGTGGCACCTCACCCGCCCCCACCGCCAAAGCGAACGCCGACGCCTCACGGACGACGGCAGCGTCGAGCGCCTAGGCCAGCCCCGTCGCATGCAAGAACCTGGCGGCCACTGCCGACGTGAAGTCTGCAGTGACCCAGACCTGGGAGCACGCCAAGAGAGTCAGCCACATCCAGCCGAAGCCCGACAACTTCTACTACGGCAGCTGCGGCACCACGCTCTATGCAGCCGCCCGCTTCGACGCTGGTGCTGACGCGACAGGCGAGGACCGAATCCAACTCCAGGATGAGGGCTCGGGCCTGCAGTTCTTTCGATTCACTCCCAGCTCCGGGTGGTGGTTCGTCGGCTCCGACGCTTATCCGCCCAGCAATGAATGCTCGCGGTTCGCGCCCGTTGCCCTGGCACGCCAGTGGAACTGCTCCTGAGCGGAGCCCCATCCGGCGTCCGAGCAACCGCGTCCTCCGCACCGCCGCTCGCCCGCTGGCGCAGCCCTTACAGCCGGGCAAGGCCCGCCGAACCGGAGTCACGTCTTTCCCGGTGATCTCGCCCCCTCCGGCCCGACGCAGGAACTCCGTCACATCCATCAGGCTGTGCGCCATGCCGAGGATCTCCCCGTCGACACGCATCCGGCGGCCGCCGGACTCATCGGACGGATTTGGCCGCCGGCCTTGTCGGCGACCTGACCATCCCCGGCCACCCCGCAGCAGGAGCAGCGCACCTTCGAGGACCTGGCGCAAGCCATCACCCGGCTCCGCAACACCCTTGAATGATGGGGTGGCTTTGCTCACGAGAACGGGCTCTGGCTAATTTTCGTGGTGGCTGCGCTTGAGCTGGCCAGGCCGGCACGCTCAGGAAATTTGCATGTCAGGGACTGCGGTCGTCGTTGCGGCGAGGGCCGATCCAGCTAGCTCCACAGAAGTGATGCTGTTGGTGATCATCGCTCGGTGGGGTGAAACCGCTCCGGCATGCTGTTCGTGCTGGTGGTCGGTGTGCTGCTGTTGTCGAGCGGGGTAGTTCTGCCGGTCGGAGGGGGCCGGGATGGCAATGGGGTGTGGTTCGGGTCGGGTGGTTCCGCCGCTGACCGTGAAGATGGCCCGGGCGAGTAATCCGCGGGGTACCGCAGCGATGTGGATCCGTGACCGGCTGGACGAGTTGTTCGTGGATGAGGACTTTGCAGCGTGGTATCCGTCGGACGGGCGCCCGGGTCTGTCGCCGGCCCGGCTCGCGCTGGTGTCGGTGCTGCAATACACGGAGAATCTGACCGATCGGCAGGCGGCGGAGGCCGTCCGGTGCCGCCTGGACTGGAAGTACTGCCTGGGCCTGGAGCTGGACGACGCAGGTTTCGACTTCTCGGTGCTGAGCGAGTTCCGTGACCGGCTGGCCGAAGGGGGCCGCGCGGACCGGCTGCTGGCTGTGATGGTCGAACGTCTTGCGGCCGCCGGTCTGGTCAAACGCCGCGGCCGGATCCGCACCGACTCGACCCACGTGCTTGCGGCAGTACGCCGGCTCAACCGGGGTGAACTGGTCGCCGAGACCCTGCGGGTTGCTCTCGAAGAGCTCGTAGCCCACGGCGAAGAGTGGTTGGCCAGCGTCACTGCGGACTGGGCCGACCGCTACGGCCGCCCGGTCCGCTATGAACGGCTTCCTCGGGGAGGTGATGCCCTGATCGCCTACGTCCTGAGGGTCGGAGAGGACGGCATGCATATCCTGCGAGCCGTCCATGATGCCAATGCCCCGCCCGAACTGCGGGTATTGCCCGCTGTTGAGGTCCTGCGGCAGGTCTGGGTCCAGCAGTACTGGATCGATGAGGACGGCCGACTGCGCTGGCGGGGACCGAAATCCAGTCGGGACCGGGCAAGCCGCCGGACCACGGAGCGGCGCAATACGGGGAAGGCATCGGCGGACGGCCGGCCAGATCCCGGTGCGGCGCGAGTGCCGTGGTCAGGCATGGAGATCGTCACCCCGCACGATCCCGAGGCCCGCTACAGCCAGAAGATCACCGCTGCCGGACAGCGGGACTGGATCGGCTACCGCGACCACCAGAGCGAGACCTGCGATGAGACCAGTCCCAACGTGATCGTCCAGGTGACCACAAGGCCGGCGCCCGAGCAGGACATCGACGCCCTCGACCGAATCCACCAGGGACTGACCGCCCAGGGATTCCAGCCCGCCGAACATGTCGTCGACAGCGGCTACATCTCGCCCGACAGCATCCACCACGCCGCCCAACGTTGGGGCATCCCACTCTTCGGGCCGGTCCGGGACGACCCCCAGGCCGGCAAACGGCCCGGCTTCGCCAAACAGGACTTCCACATCGACTGGCAAGCCCGCACCCTGACCTGCCCGAACGGCGTGACTAGTCCGCCATGGAAGCCCACACTCGGCGACGGCCACCCCCCGGCTCTCCGTCCTCTTCCCACGCAAGGCCTGCCGCGAATGCGCCGACCGGCTCAAATGCACCGGCAATGCCGAGGGGAAGGGCCGTCACGTCTTCCTGATGCCGCAGCCTCTTCAAGAGATCCAGACGAAGACCAGGGCGGACCAGACGACAGACGAGTGGCGCCGGCGATATGCGATCCGCGCCGGCTGCGAGGCCACTGTCTCTGAAACCGTTCATGCCCACGGCCTGCGGACCTGCCGCTACCGCGGCATGGCCAGAACCCACGGGCGTTTCCCCTTGATCGTGGACACCCTGATCATTGGGTCGTGATGATCCATAGGACAGGAGTTCCCGTTGGGGACGTCGAAGTACTCGCCTGAGTTCCGGGCCGATGCCGTCGCGCTGTACCACTCGAGCCCGGGTGGGTCGTACGCGTCGGTGGCCAAGGACCTGGGCATCAACCACGAGACGCTCCGCACGTGGGTGCGGGATGCCGAGCAGGCAGCCCGGCCTGGGGCGGTGGAGGCCACCGCGATGGAGAAGGAGAACCGGCAGCTGCGGGCGCGGGTGAAGGAACTCGAGCTCGAGCGGGAGATCCTGCGGAGGGCCGCGAAGTATTTTGCGGGCGAGACCAGCTGGTGAGCAGCCGCTTCCAGTTCGTCGACGATCATCGTGGCGCCTTCGGCGTCAAGCGGCTGTGCCGGATACTCATGGTCTCGCGGTCCGGCTTCTACCGGTGGCTGGCCGGCGCGGACGCGCGGGCCGGCCGGGCCCAGGCGGACGTCGAGCTCGCCGAGCACATCAACCGGATCCATCAGGAATCGGACGGCACCTACGGGGTCCCGCGCGTCACCGCCGAGCTGAAGGATGCCGGGGTGCGGGTCAACCACAAGCGGGTCGAGCGCGTCATGCGCAAATTCCACATCGTCGGGCTGCACCTGCGCAAGAAGGTCCGCACGACCATTCCCGAGCCGTCGGCGAAGCCGGTGGCGGACCTGCTCCAGCGGGACTTCACCGCCCAGGTGCCGAACACCAAGTACGTGGGCGACATCACCTATCTCCCCATCGGCAACGGCCAATTCCTTTATCTGGCAACGGTGTTGGACCTGTGCTCGAAGCGTCTGGCGGGCTGGTCGATCGCCGATCACATGCGCACGGAGCTGGTCACCGACGCGCTCAGGGCCGCAGCGAGAGCCCGCGGCGCCGACGGCCTGCGCGGGGCTATATTTCACAGCGACAACGGGGCGCAATATGTGTCGAAGGAGTTCACCCAGGTCTGCTCGGAGCTGGGCGTAACCAGATCGCGCGGCGCGGTCGGCACAAGTGCGGACAACGCCGCCGCGGAGAGTCTGAACGCGACCATGAAACGCGAGACGCTCCAGGGCCGCAAGCGGTGGAACGGAGCCCGTGAGGCCCGCCTCGCCGTCTTCCGCTGGGCGACCCGCTACAACACCCGCCGACGGCACTCCCGCCTCGGCCAGATCAGCCCGATCACCTACGAACAGCGATCAACTACGCTGGCCACCGCCGCATGACAACCGGTGTCCACGATCACGGGGAAGGCCCCCACCTCCAACACGTCCTGACAGCAGCTGGAACGAATATCATCCGGCTCAGCGAATACCTCTCACCCGGCATCACACCACCCTGCCGCCCTCGCTCCAGGAGCCGCTTCCAAACCTTCTGCCGGAGCCTACCCACCTAAAGATCACCAACAGCATCCAGAAGTTGTGTCAGAACCCGGGGTTGGGGCGATTGCGCGGGTTGAGAGAGTGCGGTTGCGCGTCCGGTCCGGTCACGGGGATGTTCACGATCCCGGCGATGGGCAGTGTGCGTGTGGATGCGGTGCTGACGGTGCCGGAGGATCTGGTGCCGGTGTTGCTCGTGGAGGTAGGCGACCATACCGAACTGGCCGCGGTCGTGGCCGTAGAGATTTAGCGCTGCCACCGGTATCGCCGGCGCCTGGTGAGGCGTGTCTGGGGCTGTGGTGTTCTGTTGTGGTTGGTGTTGTGGGATGGCTTTGGCCGCGGTGGTTCCCCGCCTGCTGCCCCGAGTGTTACGTCAGGGCCACGGGTGTGAGGTTCTCAGTTCTTCGTGTGGATCCTGGTGGTATTTTCACCGGCCAGTTGACGTTGTGTGACGAGTTTTTGAAGGGGTTCCACGGTGACTACTCCGCCGCCTGGCCGTGATCCGTACGGTCGGCCGTTCGACGCTTCCTACGGCCCTCAGGGCGGTAACCCGTATAGCGGTCCTGCCGGCGGTAGCCCGTACAGCGGTCCTGCTGGCCCGGTTCCGGGCCGGCGTTTGGGTCTGAAGGGGATTGTGAGGGGGGTTGTCGGTGTTGTCGTGGCCGGTGTTGTTGTCTTCGGTCTCTACGAGACGTGGTTTGCGGGTGCTGCGACCGCTGAGGCGGGTGATTGCCTGAACGCGGCGAACTGGACGGCTACCAGTGTGGTCAGTGTCGGTGATCCTGAGTTCGAGATCGTGGACTGCGGTGACGCCAGGGCCGAGTTCAAGGTGATGAGCAGGGAGTCCGGTACGGACGGATCCTGCGATACCCGGTACAGAAGATATACGCAGGGTGGTTCCGGCCGGGACTTCACGCTGTGCCTGGATCCCGTGAAGTGAGCGGTCGCATGGTGGGGTGAGGTTCGCGGCGTTCGATGGTTTGTTCGCTTCGTGCCGTGGTGACCGGAGTGCCCTGCCCTGATGGCCGACAGCGGGCCGAAGCGCTCGGGTGGGGCGATTGCGGCCGGAACGACGGGACCGGGCCGGGGAATCGGGGCTGGGTGCAGCAGTGCGCTGATGCCGTCATCGCGTCCGCCCGCATGCCGTCGGCGTCCGGGCGTCAGGTTCTTTGCGTGAGTGGCAGCGGGGCCGCCTCGTTGGTCACCGCGGCCCCGGCCGCCAGCAAGGCCGAGGTCGATTACTTGGAGTGACTGGAAGTCCGGCGGCTGCCGGAGCAGTTTGACCAGCACGAGGCCGCTGCCGCCTGAGCCCAGCGCCTTGTGACGCTCCGTCATGTATAAGTCGAAAGTGCGCGCCACCAGGAAGTCTATCGCAGGGCGAACGCCCTGCGGGACTTTGAGTGCGCCTGGTTCGAGTGCTCCCGGCGCGTGATAAGCGCCGGTTTAACTCGTAGTGCTCCGGAAAGTGATCAAGCTGGTGATGGCCACTGCGAGTAGTCGGAGTGCCGCTGTCGTATCGCCTTGTTCGTGCTCGGCGAAGTTTCTGGGAAGGAGCGCTCACGTGACACACACCATGGTCGTCGGCAGCGGGGGCTGTCCTGCGTGACACCACCTCTGACCGTGTCTTCGAGCGCTTCGGTGTCCAGGGGCTGTTCGCTGTGGGTGGGTGTCACACGTACGACGGCCGCTATTTCATTGAGCTGGTGAGGAGGCAATGGTCCGCGCGAGGGTCGCCGCGGTGGTGAACATAGCGAGCCCATGAACGGGCTCGGTTGCTTGCTCGACGTGAACAACGTCTCTTGTCGGTGGCGTCAGCGTGACTTGATGTCGTGGAAGGTCTCGGAGATCGGTCGTCTCACCGGTCACTGGGGCGTTCACCCCTGCGGTCTCGTGTCCAGGCTGCCGAGCGAGGCCGTCGCCGGGCTGGAACCCAGGCGGGTCGCCGTACCGCGCCGCGCCAAGGGCCTGCCCGGTCTGGCGGTCTGACGCGCAAGTGGCCCAGGCTCCTCGGACCCCGGGCCCATACAAAACCGCTGCTCGCTCCCCTCGCCCAAGGGCTGCGAGCGGTTTGACGAGCTGTGACGCCGGTGGGCTGCGTCCCATCACCTATGGCAGGGGCCGGTGCGGTCCTTGTCTTGGAACGGCGGAGCAGCCCAGCGCGGGAGGCCGAATCGCGCTCCGGCCGGGAGGTGCAGCGCACATTCAGGGGAAGGAAACGATCCGTTGTACCGGATGACCCACGCCAGGACCGGCCAGGCCCGGCCATTCCCCCTCAGAGATGCCCCGGTGAGAACGGGCCGACGCAACCCGCCGACGGTAGGGGTGCCCCGGTGAATATGAACGATCCGGCTGAGCGCGCGAAGGCGGGTGCCGGCGGTGCATGCCACCCGCGCGTTGATCTCGTCGCGGTTGGGCGTGTCCCGGATGGCAGAGGTCGCGAACGCGAACACTTCCCGCCCGCGCAGACACGGGTCAGCGGCGACGGCCTCGGCCCTACCCGTGCGCCGCTCTTCATGCTGGCCTTGTCCAGCCGTCCCTCGCGGTCGAGGTTCTCGTGCAGTGTCAGCCGCATCTTGCGGGAGAACACCGGCTCCAGCACAATCCCCGGGCGCCGTTGCACCACCGTCAGAAACGCACTGTGGCACCGGTATCGAGCACATCTGCCTGCCGCATCCCATCGTCCTCCCTGGTGCCGTGGGCTGCTCCAGGAGAACAGGGACAGGACTCTGATTTGGTGTTACTCAATTTGAGTGAATGGTTGTGGTGGGGAGAAGGGGGACTGAGCGGTCTTGGCTGTGGGTGGTGTCGAGGCGCCTGGGGGTGTCTGACCGGGGGCATGCGTGCGCCCTGGGCATGGTCGGTTCGGTTGCTCAAGGCGCATCGACGCTGCGCACTTTCGTGGGTCCGCCAGACCCGGGTGTTCGGCGGGTAAGCGGTCGTTGTCGGGTCTGTGCGGTGGGGTGGGGTGTGGGTGGTGGCCACCGCTGATGCCTGATCGGCGGTGTGGGGAACCGGTGCTGCTCTGCGGGTGCCGGCGGGGGCGCGGCGGTGGGAGTACCGGCTGCCTCGGTGGCCCGCGGTGGTACTGAAGGTTCGGGTAGCCGATGTGGCGTGGCGGTCCATCGGTAGCTGCGTCGGGCAGTCTGGGGGCGGAGGTGATCTTTGTGGTGGATGGGGACCCGGTGCGCCGGACGCTGGCGGGTGGGGAGACGGGGGACTGGATGGGAGGGGCGATCTTGGATGCCCTGTTCACTCAGTCGCCCGTTGGGCTGCATGTTCTGGATACGCAGCTGCGGGTCGTGCGGGTCAACACCGCCGCGTCGGGCATGCGCGGTGTGCCGGTCGAAGACGTGCTCGGGAAGCATTTCGCCGAGGCGTATGCCGACGTGTCCGCGCCCGATGAGGTGGAGGCGATGCTCCGTGGCGTGCTGGAGAGCGGCGTGCCCGTGCGCGAGTACCTGGTCCGCACGCGGCTGGCAGCCGAACAGGGGCGGGAAAAGATCCGGTCGGTGTCGGTGTTCCGCCTGCAGGACCCGCAGGGGGCGGTCCTGGGAGTGGCTGTCACGGTGGTCGACGTCACGGAACAGGAACAGGCGCGTGCACGGTTGGGTTTCCTGAACACCGTGCGCGAGCGTGTGGGACGGACCCTGGACGTGATCGCCACCTGCCAGGAGCTGGTGGAGGCCTTGGTGCCCGGCTTCGCCGATGCCGCCGTGGTGGACGTCGTGGACGCGGTGGTTCGCGGCGAGGAGTCCCCGACAGGGGAGCTGGCTCAGGACGTTGCTCTGCGCCGTGCCGCCATCCGCGCCCGCGACGGCCTGCAGGTACAGGCCCATCCGGTGCGCGACGTGCGGACCCTCAACTTGCTGCCCCCTTACGCGCAGGCCCTGAGCGATTTCCGTCCTCGTCTGGTGGCTCTGAGTCCCGACAGCCCATGGCTCGATGCCCCCAGGGTCAAGGCGGTGCGTGCAGCCGGGGCGCATACACTCATCGTGGCGCCGCTGGCTTTGCGCGGAACGGCTCTGGGAGTATTGAGCTTTTTCCGCACTGGCGGAGGGTGTTCACTTCTCTGTGTAAGGGGTGATCTTGCTGGGTTCCTGGTTGGGCCCCGTCTGACACCAGGAATGTGACACACAGTGAGTGACTTGATGAACGAGATCGTCCCGAGCGCCGTGCCCCGTGAGGGCCGGGATGCCGCCGCGCGGCGTGTGACGGGCGCGTTGTCGCCGGCCGCGATCGACAGGCTGCTGGCCGATGCCGAGGACGCCGGGGTCGGCATTGACGGCGAGGGAGGTCTGCTGCAGCAGATGATGAAGGCGGTCCTGGAGCGGGCCCTGCAGGTCGAAATGGCCGACCATCTCGGCTACGAGGCCGGTGACCCGGCGGGACGCGGCTCGGGCAACTCGCGCAACGGGCGGTATCCCAAGACCGTGACCACCACGGCGGGTCCGGTCACGGTGGACGTGCCCCGGGACCGCACGGGTGCCTTCGAGCCGGTCATCGTCCCCAAGGGCAAGCGGCGCCTGGCTCAGGTCGACGACATGATCCTGTCCTTGTACGCGCGGGGCATGACCACCCGCGACATCACCGCCCACCTGAAAGAGGTCTACGGCACCGACGCCTCACCGGCCCTGATCTCCCGGATCACCGACGTCGTCTCCGATGAGATAACTGCCTGGCAGAACAGGCCCGTTGACGAGGTCTACCCGATCCTCTACATCGACGCGTTGCGGGTGAAGGTCCGTGACGGCGGCATGGTCACCAGCAAGGCCGCTCACCTCGTGATCGGCGTCGATGTCGACGGCATCAAGAACGTTCTGGGCATCTGGCTGCAGGACAACGAGGGCGCGAAGTTCTGGCTGAACGTGCTCACCCAGCTGAAGAACCGGGGCCTCAAAGACGCCCTGATCGTGTGCTGTGACGGGCTGACGGGGCTGCCGGAGGCCATCAGCACGGTCTGGGACAAGGCCATCATCCAGACCTGTGTGACCCATCTGATCCGCTCGTCGATGAAGTACGTCACCTACACCGACCGCAAGAAGGTCGCTGCCGCCCTCAAGCCGATCTACGGTGCGGCCACCGAGTCCGAGGCGCTGAGCGCCCTGGACCAGCTCCGGGACGAGTACGGCAAGAACTACCCGGGTCTGATTGCCAGTTGGGAACGCGCGTGGGAGGAGTTCATCCCCTTCCTCGCCTTCGACCGCGAGATACGCCGGGTGATCTACACCACCAACGCGATCGAGTCCCTGAACTACCAGCTGAGGAAAATCACCAAGAATCGCGGCCACTTCCCCAGCGACGACGCCGCTATCAAGCTTCTCTACCTCGGCATCCGCCGCATCGAAGGCCGCCACATCGACGGCGACGGACCCATCCCCAAGGGCCGCACCCGCGGCACCGGCACCCTCGGCTGGAAACGCGCCATGAACCACTTCATGCTCGCCTTCCCCGACCGCCTCCCCCTCTGACCCCACAAGATCACCAAAAGTAACCACCAACGGCAGCCCGACCAGCAAACCCACACCACGACTTAGAGGGCGGTTCGTGAGGTGATGTCCGTTTCCCGGTGAGGTTGGTGCAGGGCTGCTGATCGTGGGGTTTCGGGTGGCTACTGCTTCCTGGTGAAGCTGCCGGCATCGGCCTCGGTGAGGACGTCGAGTTTGACGAGGCGTTTCAGCTTGGCGCGGGTGCCTTCGATGTTCTTCGGCAGTTGTTCGTGGCCGAGGGCTTCGCAGACTTCACGGGCCCGGAGGGGGCGGGTGGCCTCGTTGAAGACGGTGAGGATGCGGGGGTAGTCCGGGTGCTCGGGCCGGTCGGCCGTGGAGGTCTGGGCAGGGAGCCGGTCAGCGAGAGCGGTGACGGTCTTCCTGGTGATCGCGAGGTGTTCGAGATGAGTCTCGGCCTCCCGCAGCCGGCTCTGCAGTTCCTCGATTTGCGTGCGGAGGTCGTCGGCCAGGGTCCGGGCGGCGTCCTCTTGGACGTCGAGCGCTTCGAGCAGGGGCTGGATGCTCACGCACTCACTGCCTGCCGGCCGCGCCAGGTGGGAGTGTTCGCGCCGGTGAGGCGGCGGATCATGACGTGGGTCATCGCCCAGTAGACGCGGGAGGCGGACGAGGAGGGATGGTGCTCGTAGTCGCGGACCATGCGCCGGTGCAGTATCAGGATCCCGTAAGTCTGCTCGACCCTCCACCGCTTCGGCTGGGGCACGAAGCCCTTGTCCTGCGGGTTGCGTTCGACGATCTCGACATCGATGCCCAGGTCGGCGCCGTGCACGACGACCTGCTTCTTGAAGCCCTGGTCGACCAGTGCCTTCTCGACGGTTTCGCCGGCGTGCTCGGCAACCTGGTCCAGCAGGGCGATGCCCGCGGCGTTGTCGTGCGTGTTCGCGGCGAGGACGACCACCGCGATGACCAGGCCCAGGACGTCCACGGCCAGTCCGCGCTTGCGGCCGGGCACCCGCTTGGCCGGATCGAGGCCGGTCGTGGCGGCAGGGACCCCGGCGGCCGCATGGACACTCTGCGTGTCCAGCACCACCAGGGTCGGGTCCTCTAATCGGCGGGAGCGCTCACGGACCTGGCAGCGCAAAAGTTCGTGGATGACCTGGTCGGTCCCGTCGTCCCGCCAGACCGCGAAGTAGTAGTACGTCGCGCTCTTCTGCGGAAGGTCGTGCGGGAGATAGGCCCACTGACAGCCGGTCCGCCCCTGATAGAGGATTGCGTTCACGATCTCCCGCATGTCGTAGGCGCCCTGGTGGCCGCTGACCGAGCGGTGCCGGTCCTTCCACGCGGTGATAACCGGCTCGATCAACGACCACTGCTCGTCCGATAAGTCGCTCGGGTACGGCTTGCGTTCACTCACCCCGCCACCCCAACAGACCACGGGCAGCGGACCAGCAGATTCCGTCCTCGCTCACACCATCAGGCGACCACGGAACCACTCAAAGAGTCACGAACCGCCCTCTTACACAAAGGAATTGACAACCTCCACTGGCGGGTCCGATCCCTACAACGAGGACGATGTCGGCCTTGCTGCCGATCTGGCCTCCCACACCGCCCTGTGTATCGACAACGCCTGCCGATTCACCCGCGAGTACACCATCGCCGCGACGGTCCAGCGTCACCAGCTCCCCCGTCATCCCGCCTCGGACAGCACTGTCGAGACCGCCCATCTGTACGTGCCCGGCTTCGGTGGTGGGGGAGGCTGGTTCGACACGATCCCCTTGTCCGGCGCCCGCACGGCTCTGGTCGTCGGCGAGGTCGCCGGCCGCGGCATCCAAGCCGCCACCACCATGGGACAACTCCGCACCGTCATCCACTCCCTGGCCGCACTGGACCTACAACCCGACGAGCTCCTCGCGCGCCTCAACGACACCGCCGTCTTCCTGGCAGCAGAGCGCGCGGCTCTGCCCCCCGGCGACCCCCTGCACCGGCAACCGTTCTCGGCGAGCTGCGTCTACGCGGTCTACGACCCGGTCACCCGCACGTGCACCTTCGCACGGGCCGGACACACCGCCCCCGTGATCATCCGCCCCGACAGCAGCACCGAGGTCCCGGACGGCAACCCAGGGCCACTTTTGGGCAGCCCGGAAGGTCCGCCCTTCGCCGCCACCACCACCGACCTCCCCCACGGCAGCACCCTCGCCCTCTACACCCCCGCGACCCTGCCCACACCCCCCGCCGAATCCGACAGTGCCCCCGCACTCCTGCGCGACGCCCTTACCCAACCCTGCCGGTCCCTCAAGGACCTGTGCGACGACACCCTCCACACCCTCCGCAGCACGGACTGTCCCGGCGACACCGTGCTCCTCCTCGCCCGCACCCGGCCCTTCCCCGCCCACTGTCTGGCCACCTGGTTCCTCGACCACGACCCCACAGCAGCAGCCACCGCCCGCAAACACACCCGCCGGACACTCGCAGACTGGAACGTGGACGAAGACACCGCCTACGCAGCCGAACTGATCGTCAGCGAACTCATCACTAACGCGATCCGCTACGGCGCCCCGCCCATGCAACTACGCCTCATCAAGAACCGCACCCTCACCTGCGAAGTCCACGACGACAGTGCTACCTCCCCCCAACTGCGCCACGCCCGCACAGTCGACGAAGGGGGACGCGGCCTGTTCATCGTCGCTCAACTCGCCCAACGATGGGGCACCCGCTACACCACCGAAGGCAAGACCGTCTGGAGCGAACAGACTCTCCCTCACTCCGGAACGTGACCTGCACGGATCGCACGTCACCGGACCCCGGCGTGCGCCACGGCCTCCAAGACGTCGCCGGTCAGAGGGCTGGTGTGCCGGTCTGTCGGGGTGCTCACACCGGTCGCGGGCGGCGGTCTGCGCCGAAGATCGTCTGACGGAGCGGTCAGTACGCCGATTCCTGCTCGCTGCGGCCGGGCGAATTCTACGATCCTGTACGTGCTGGATCCCCGGTTGCTGAAACGGATCACCGTGCGGTGTGCCGAACTGGACAAACTCGAAGAACAGTTGGCCAAGCAGCTGGCGGAAATACGGGGTTGAGCGGGACGAGTTCGCCGTCGCCGAACCGGTCCTTGAGCGGGTGAGCGAGCAGATTGCCGACGAGTGCGCCTCGGCTGCGCCGGCAGCCAGGCAGACGTCTGGAAGGGCGGTGATGCTGATCCCGAACCGTGCGCCGGACGTGGAGGAAGTCAGGCTCTCGCCGGACTACCGCGCATCCTCGCCGTCGTGCGACAGGCTGCCGAACCGGTCATGTCCCGGGCAGGTCCACGAGCAACTGGGGGTGGATATCAGCGTGCGGGCCAAGCTGGAACCGCTACGCGGAAAGCTGGTGGCTTCCTCAAACTCACCACATAGTCCACTGTCTACGACGTGGCCGCGTGTCACCTGCGAGGTCCGATCAGCACGGGCCGATTGTTACTGAAGAGCGACGCGGTGTACTCGGTTCGGGACCTGTGCGGGCGGATACCCACTGGTCGCCGAACGCTTGAGCGAGACGCAGACGCTGACTCTCTTCCGTGCGTTGCCGGTTTCGTTCCAGGGCCGCTTTCAGGCGTGCGTGCAGTGAGGCATCGGAGGAGCGCTCAGCTGCCGGAAGCTGCGGCGAGGGAGCCCCGCCCGCTCATCACCTTCTCTGGCCTCACGGTCGTAGCCTTCTCTACATCAGCACTCTCGCCAGGACCAGCAAGAACCTCGGCCAGAACCTCCCAGCCATCACGAACCGCTCCCAGAACGGCTCCGCGTCACGCAACTCGGCAAGTACCCGGTCCGCCGCTTCCCGCAGCACCTCCACCCGCTGCCGAGCTCCTTGATCCGTCCCCACCAGCAGACCGACCACCGACGGCATCGCGCACCTCCACCACCGCAACGACATAACGTGTCCTGCATGCCACGCAACCCACGACACCATGCCTGACCAGCGGAAAGTCAGCGATCAAGTATGGAAAGACAACAGCTTCTTACCCGGAAACTCGTACGCGGGTTTGCAGCCGTGCGGAAGAGGACCCGTGCGGGGCAGGCACCTTGCTGGGCGGCCTACCCAGCCACCCGCTCGAAGCAGTGGCGCGGCATCGCCGCCCGCTACGACAAGAACCGGGACCGTCTACTTGGTCGGCACGAGACGCACTTGCTGACTACGCCCTTACTATTTCTGTGCCACCGAGGCATCTTGACGGGCCGCGACGAGGCGCTCGACTTCCAAGGTTACGGCCGCTGGCGACGACAGGCCGAGGTAGTGCAGTCGTTCCGCTTTGTCAGGCAGGAGCGCGAGGAGTTCCGTCACGGACATCACCTGGTGGTGCTGTACGTCCATGCGGATGTCCATGGCACCGTTCCTGAGGGTGGGGCTGAAGATGGCGAGTGCGGGGAGGCCTTCGGGCGTGGCCGCGATCCACGGTTCGCCGTCCTCGTCGAGCGCCACTGCCACATGCTCGGCCTCGGCGAGCGCACGGACCAGGTCCTCCTGAGGGCCATAGCCGGTGGCGGCTCGCTGGAGCGCGGCTTCCACGGCGTCGGCGGGGTCGGGCCAGCCAAGCGCCTCGGGGGAGGGCCGGTACTCGTCGTTGTCCTGCCACTCTACGATCTGGCCGTAGGCGTTGCTGCGCCAGCGGCCGAGTACGGCCCAGGTGGGGGGGATGCCCTCGCCCTCCCAGTTGGGGTCGGGTAGGTAGAGCCAGTTTCCTGGGGCCTGCCGCGCCGCGTCGAGCACCCACTGCGGTGGGACGGGCATGTCCTCCCCTCGTGAGATGGAGCGTCGCGGCTGGGTGATGCCGGGGTCCCAGATGCCGGTCGTGTACAGGTCGTCGTCCGCGTCTTGAACGTCCGTCCCTGCCACGGGGACGGGGAGGAGGAGGGGCGGTGGTTCTTCCGTCTCCGGAGGATCGGCGGCTTCGAGATTCTCGGCGTCGTCGGATTCGTATCTGTCGTCGGGTACGTCAGTGTCCATTGCCTGTTCGGTCTCTGTCGGCGTCGGGTCGAGGGGTTCGGTGGGCATGGGGTTCCTCGCCTGTCTGGATCATGACGTCCTCGTATGTCACGGGCGGGGAGGAGGGGCGGGCGACGTCTGTTACGTGTCCTCCTGAGGGTGAGCATCGCATCGGAGGCTTGACATGAGGTGTGGGTCAGAGCGGTGGCCGCAGTCTTACAGGGGTCTGGTACTCGCCCAGCCACATGGTCGGGCGCTCGCCTTCGGTGGCAGGGGTGTCGAAGTCCAGCAACGCGGCGGCCGCGGCGGGCAACCGCACGTTGTGCTCTCCGTCCCGATCGACGCGACGGAGAGTTACCGTGGTTGCCCTCGCGGCCAGTTCGGGCCGTTCCGCGATGAACGCGAGGGTCGCTTCCCACAGCAGGTCCCGTTGCGGATGCCCGTACAGTGCCCAGTCGGCCGACGTCAGGTGAAGGTCGCCGTCGCGGTTGTACAGGTCGCGTACCAGGGACTGGATGAACAGCTGTGCCGTGCGCAGCGTCTCGGGGCGTCCTGGCACAGGGGCGTCTTGCGGCGCGGGCGCCGGCTTGTCGAGCCAGGTCAGGGTGTTCCCGGCGATCACTCCGGGCAGGCTCGGGAAGTCCGCTGGGTCGATCCCGAGCCGTAGCGCCACGCTGTTGAGGACCGCGGGTCCGGTCCGCTCCATGACGGAGTTCCGGCGGACCATGCCCTCGGGAGTGGCGAGGTATCCGCTGTCCGCGGAGAGTATGTCCGGGGGCATCAGGTCGCGCTGGCTCTTGCTATAGCGCTTTTTGATCTCGTCGAGGTAGACCGCGGCGAAGGGATGGTTCATGGTCATCGCCAGCGTAGAGTTGCCTATGGTGCGGGTGTTTTTGTCGTGGTCGATGGCGTATCCCTCGCGGGAGTACAGCACCTCGGTCAGAGACGATGGATCCACAAACGCGTTGTCGCCGTCGAGGTATATGCCGCCGAAGCGGCGCGTGACCTCCAAACGGAGGATGTCGCTGGCCGCCGCGTATCCGGGGCCGGCCTGTTTCGCGCTCTCAGCCCTGTAGAACTCGTGTAGGAGCATGGGGGATTCCGCGTTGAATACCTCGTCGACGTTGACAACGACGATATTCCGCTGAGTCGCCCAGCGCAGCATGTCGCCCACGTCGGCGAGACCGGGGCTGTCCCAGGCTTGCTGAAATGCTTTGGCGCGGTCGAAGGCAGCGCGCGGCATGTCGGTCCACAGGACCAACTGCAGGTCCTTGTAGGTGTTGGCCGTCCACTCCAGACCCGCACGGAACATCTCCGTCTTCCCCGCTCCCTTCAGGGGGCCGCCCAGCCAGATGGAGTGCAGGAGGGCGGGGGTTTCCGCTGTGGCAGGCAGGGGCGGCAGGTCGTCGCTGCCCGCCCAGGCCCTCAGCTCGGGGCTAGACCTCTCGGTCGCCCACACCCTTTCGTCCTCCGGCAGCCTCGCCGGGGCCATCTCCGCGTGCGTCGGCGCCTCCAGCGCCACGTCCAGCCGCCGGAGGAACGTGATGGCCTGTCCCCCCGTCAGCGACGTGAAGTCGTGTCCGGCCAGGAAGCCGGGGGGCGGTGTTGGCCGGCGTGTGCCGAACAGGTCCGGGCCAAGGAGATAGGTGTCCTCTCCCGGCCGCCGCACACGGGTCGGAGTGATCACTGACGCGTGCAGGTCCGCCAGCAGCTCGTCCGCTCTCGCGTACGGGGCGACCTGGCCGCCCGCGACCCGGCTTCCCCCTCCTGCCGTGACATGAGGCGAGGGGAGGTGGCTCGCGTTACTCCGTGCCGCGCCGGGGTGGTCGATGGCGGGCGGGCTGTCGGCCTCCGATACGAGCCGCGACGCTTCCGAGAAAGCGGATGCGGACGTCAACGCAAAAACTGATTCCGGGGTCTGCGGTGCCCCGCCGCGCAGACCGGCCGGCCGGCCGGTGAGCAGGACCTGCGCGATCGCCTCACCACGTTGGCGAAGCGTGCCTGTCCGCAGGTGGGAAGGCAGCTCGTCGTGTAGCCGCTCCACCGTCCCGGCATCCACGGGGCCGTGGCCCGGGTCCAACGCCCGCATTTCTCGGGCCACCTCCGTGTGGAGCAGCGCGAGGTCCTGGGAGAGAGCCGACTCCGGTCGGGCCCCTTCGGACGACGTCGGCTCGAACCCCTGGGCGGACGGTGCATCGACCTCATCGACCTGTTCGGAAAGACCTGTTCCGCCTGTTCCGGGCCGTGGAGCGCGCGGTTGCGGGGCGACGTAGTGGTCCTCACCTTCATGGATGACGACGGCGAGCGGCAACTCGGGTTCCTCCCGTCGGGCGGCACCGGTGATCTGGCCATCACCTGTCGGCCTGTCACCGACGGCCTCGCCGGTTTCGTCGTCGCCGTCGTGGTCGCCGCCGATGAATTCGACTTCTTCGTTCGAATTCACCAGCGCTATCCGGACGCCCAGTTCTCGGGCTGCCACGGCGGACAGGACGCGGGCCGTCAGCTCCCTGACGGTCTCCTCTTCGCCGTCTGCGTACGTTGGGTCAAGGAGCAGGAGCCGGAACCGGTGGACGAGACTCAGGGCGACATCGGCGAGGGCTAACCTGCCGCCCCCCAGAGCACCCTGCACCAGCTGTCCCGGCGAGTGCGGCACACCGGCGCCGCGCAGCAAGTCCAGCGGCACCAGGGCCCCGCCGTCCAGGGGCGGCAGCGCGTGGCCGGGGACGTCGGCGTCGGTGACGCGAAGCGAAAGCCAGGCGGAGAACGCTTCGGCTGTGCCGGCATCAGCTGCCGCGAGGATCTCAAGCGCAGCAGGTGCCACGTGACGCAGAGCGAGCAGTAGCGAGCCGGTGAAGCCTTGATCTGTTTGCGGGGGCTCGCTTGGAGCCAACGTCAACGCCGCCCCGTCCAGTTCGGCAGAGTTTGGCCCAGTGCGGCGGTAGACGCCTCGTCGAGGCGACGCGGTGGCGGAATACGGCTCAGTCGATTCCTCGTCGCGGTTGGGGTACTGCTTGTCTGGCGAAGCCAACCGTAGGGCTGGTGCGGTGGTCTTGGCTTCGGAGTGCGGGGAGTCCGCGCTTTCGGGGAGGGGTGGGGGCGGTAGGAAGTGCGGGCGGTGCGGACACACCTCCCGCCACGTGTCGGGTGAGGCGGTCAGGTGGACCTGGGAGATGCCGTCGGCGTCGGGGTCGGACACGGGCAGACCATCGCGGCTGGTGTGGTGGAGTACGCGTCGGCCGGTTTGGTCCGCGATCGCGTGTGCCAGGGCCTCCCGCCCGGCGAGATCCCCCGAGACCTGGAGCATGATGGGGACGTCCAGGTCGGGGAGTTGCGGGTCTGCGGTCAGAAGCTCGGCGATCTGATCGAACGGCACCGGGTGCCGGGCCCCGTTCGGCTCGACCGCTTCAACGTGGCGGGGGCCGACCTCGGCGACCAGGAAATAATGCTCTGCCAGCTCCATGTCCAGGTCCAGTTTTTTGATCGGTCTGCTGGTGAAGTTGCGGCCTCGGATGCCGGTTTGGGTGCTTTGGGTGAGGGTGTCGGGGGAGAGGAGTTGGGTGGTGGTATGGAGGTGGTGGGCTGCCCAGGCGGCGGGTCCGGTTCCGGTGCGGCCTGCGGCGATCGCGTGCGCTATCAGAACCAGGACGGTGTCTTTGTGTTCCTGGGTGACTGGTTGGGTTATGTCCAGGTGGAGGATGTTTCGCGTGAGGTTGTCCGTGGGGCCGCCGTAGGCGTTGATGGCGACTTGGGCGCGTACCAGTGACCAGAAGGCCAGGGCGCGCTGGTCGCCGTCGGTGACTGGTCCGATCACGGGACCGTTCACCGGCTTGGCGAAGTCCACGTTGTCCAGGATGGCACGTGTGGCGTATTCGCTGTCGCGGGTCCATGCATCGTGGGGGGCTTGGACTGCGGGGAGGGGTAGGTGTGCGGTGAGCTGGAAGGGTCGCGAGGTGTCTTGGGCCCACTGCCGGGCGTGTGTGAGCAGTGCGCGGTGTGCGTCGGCGTCGGTGTCGGCGGTGGGTGTCGGTTGGTCGGTGGTTTGGTGGAGTTGTTGTGCGGCGTGTTGGAAGAAGGCGAGGGTGAAGGGGCCGGTTCCGATGAAGGCGGGGTCTGCTTGGCGGAGTCGTTCCAGGGCTCCGATGCCGGCCACGAGGTGTGGGTCGTGTTCGGCGGTGGGGCCGAAGACCTGTCGCAGGGCCCGCACCAGGCGGGCTGCCTGGCCGACAATGTGCTGTGGCAGCGGGCCTGGGCCGGCGGTCAGGCCCATGTCGCGTGCCAGCTGCTCCATCGCATCGCCTTCCGGATCCGGCCGGAACTCCTTCCACTCACCGAACCCGCCCCGACTGTCGGCCTCGATCCCCAGATCGTGGCTGTTTGCGTCTTGGCCCACGCCGTGGGTGGGTGCGTAGAGGGGGGCGCTGGTTTCGGTGGCCAGGATCTGGGCGGATTCGGCGGTGGTCAGCGGGTCCACGGCTCCTTGCGGCACGGTGGCCGCATAGCACGTTGAGACGAGGATGGGCACGGGGTGGCCTTGGGCTGTTTGGCGCAGTCTGTTCAGGCTGGGGCGTCGTTTGAGGTAGCCGCCCGCGGACCGCGGCGTCCCCCACAGCTTCCTGACTTCTCCGTTGATCCGTGCCCGCCACCAGAAGCGGCCGTGCCCGTCGCCGTGACCGTCGAAGACATACATCTGCAGGGCCGGGTCCGCGTCCGCCCACGGCGTGGGCGTTGTCCCCACCGGGACCAACTTCGGGTGAGCCGGATCTACGTGGTAGACGGACTGTGCGGATCGCAGCCGGGAATGGTAGTCGGCTGCCTCGGCGGTAGCCTGGTCGGCTTCGCTGATGGTGGAGCGGCCGATGGACTGGTGTGTTTCGGGGTCGATGAGGGCGTGGGTGATGAGGTCCCGGTCGGGCACCCAGTAGCGTTTGTTGCCCTTCCTGGTGTAGAGCCACTGGCCGCTGCTCGACGGTTCCGTCCCTGGCGGGGGCAGCAGTCCGGGCGGGCTGACCACCCACTGTCCCATCGGCTGCTCTCCCGGGTCTTCGTCGATCCGGACCGGGTAAGTCGTGCCAGTTTCCTCGTCGTTCCACGTTCCGGCGTGGCCGGTGGACGTCCACACGTTTTTGCCGGTGGTGTTGGCCACGGTCCGTGCCAGGTCGAGTGCCAGGTCGATTCTGTGCGGGGTGAGCAGGAGGATCGGGGCGCCGAACGGCCGGGCGGGATCGTTGGCGATCAGCTCGGCTAACACGTCCTCGGTGACCGGCCGGATGCCCTTTAGGGTCTGGATCCGGAACCGGCGCGATTGAAGTTCGCTCTCATCCTCATCCTTGACGGTGGTGTAGAGGAAGGTGTTGTCCGGCCAGGGGGCGTTGGTGAGACTGCCCTCGTCCAACTCGAAGTCGTCGTCGGTTGCCTTCAGCAGGCCGACGGTGCCGAGATTGAGGTTTTCTGGCGATTCGTCGTTCCAGTCGCGACCCTGGTTCTGGCCCTGGGGGGTCGTGACAAGCCATCTGTCGGAGAGGGCCCCCTCGGTCTGGAGGTGGTGGGCTTCCAGGGCTGCCAGGCTGTGGGCCCGTCCCTCACGCCGTGCCGCATTCACCGCCTGGACGGCCCGGCGGCGCCGGTCGGCCGGGTCTGTCACGTGTCGAAGGTGCAGCCTCTGGACGGCGAACCGGTCGAGGTCCGCCAGCGTCAAGGGAGCAAGGTCCGGGTTGTCAGGGAGAAGGCCGGCCAGGGTCTCGAGCGCCGTTTGTAGGTCGTCCTCCTCATCATCCATGACATCGCTGGTGTCGAGGTAGAGCGGGTTGAGTTCATCGGCCTGATTCGTGCTGCTCGTGCCGTCCACTGGGGCCGGGTCGCCGACCTCGCCGCTGTGAGTGGGCGTCGAGTTCCAGCCCTGGGTGGGGAAATGTTCCGCCCGCAGGCGGTCGGCGAGCTCCTGGCGACTGCCCGCACCCGGCTTGCCGCTGAGAGAGGGGAGAGTGAGTGGTTGGGTTTTGTCTCCGGGTGCGGGGGCGGGCCGGTCGGGGTGGATCGCGACGAGTCGGGCGTGGCCCTTCGCGAAGGTGCTCTCCCGGCCGAAGAACTGGTAGCCGGACTCGATGAGCTGGAGGATCTCGTGCCCCAGCAACGCCGGGGGGCCTCCCTCGTCGGGCGACTTGTTGCTGTCCCAGAGGGCGCCGTTGCCCAGGTTCTCGATCTCCTGCCAGAAGTTTCCCGCGTTCAGCTGCCCGCCGATCAGCATGCCTTCGATCCGCGGACCGAGACTGGTGACGATTTTGAACACGGCGCGCTCCGCGATGCCGCCGTCCACGAAGGCGTAGTTGGCGGTAACGGACCAGTTGGTGATGTTCAGCAGCCGGCCTATACGCGCGTCCTCGGACAGCTGGTCCCCGACCTGCCGCTTGCCCTGCTGGTACGCGGCCCACCGACTGGTGTCGCGGATGCGGCCGAGGACGAGCTTGCGCTTCGCACCGAGCGCCGCCGCCCGGTAGTTCGCCATCGTCTTCGACGCGGTGGCGGTCAGGTCGGCACGGATGCTCGACTCCAGGGCTGCCACCAGCTCGCCCCTGCCCCGCCCCTGGGGCGGACCCACCAGCTTATTCAGGTACTCGATGCTGTTGTTAGGCCCTCCGTTGAGTATGCCCCATTTCGAGCTTTTGTGATTCGCCTGCCAGGTGTCGTACTCGGCGAGGTACCTGTCGATTCCGCCCTCCGCCTTGGCGACCAGCCTGGGCACCTCACCATCGATCTTGCCCGGGTAGTGCAAGCGAGGATCGACGCCAGCGGTGAGGACCTGTTCGACCGCGTCAGACATGTGGCTGACCCCCTCGAACCGCTCCTGACCGCTGCTGCCCGAGCCCGGGGAAGAGGCAATGGCTGCGGAGCTGCCGCTGTTCCAGCCGTCGGACGGGAAGACGGCCGTCGTGTCAGGGGTGGTTCCGCGCGCGCCAAGCGGGGTGTTGCCGTTCCAGCCATCAACCCGGAACGGCGTGTCAGGCTGCAGTTCCTCGGAAAGCTCGCGCCATTCCCGCCAGTCCATGGCCTCGACGGGCATGCCGTCGGCTGAGGAATACTCCTGGATCGTCGGCACAACCGGAGTCGAGCCCGTCGGCTCGTCATCCGCAACGTCTGATTGTCCTGGCGTCGAGTTCCAGCCTCCGGTGGGGGATTGTGCTGCTGTCACAGGCGTGTGATCGGGTGTGTCCTGGTCCGTGGTCCCGGTTGGGGGCCGGCGTGTGGGAGAAGGGAGCGGGGTCGCCTCGTTGACGGTCACGTCCAGGTAAGCCGAACCCGCTGGGCCCTCGACGACGCGCCTGTCGACCACGGTGAATTTCATGCCCGGCGGGAAGAGGACCAGCTTCTTGTCCGGCCGGTCGGAGAAGGGGGTGACATCGCGGCCTGTGGAGTCGCGCACACGCAAGACGGCCAGATGCTGCGGCTCGTTGATGTCCGGTTCCGGCAGGAGTTCGAGCGCCTCCCTGGGATCCGTCGTGGCTTTGTGGACCGCATCGAAACTTGCGTCGCTCCCAGGCCAGAGAGTGCTCGCGTCGACGGTCCCTTCCATCCATCGAGGCAGGAAGACGTCCTTGTCTATGCCCGGCAGTACTTCCAACGCCTCTTTCACCGTGTACCCGTGGACGGGCAGGAAGCGCAGGGTGGCTTCGGCGATCTGGTCCAGGCGCCGTGTGACGGCACGGACGGAATGTCCGGGCCAGTCGGCTGTGTTTCGGGTGACGACCTGGTCCAGGTCCTCCGCGGTCTTTCTGAATTGCGGGTTCTGGACGAGAAGCCGTGGCAGCAGCTCGGCGTCGCCGCTGTACGGGCCCAGGGCACGCGCGTTCACCCGCGCAGCCGCAAGGTTCGTCCACACGTCGAGCCAGTTGGTGAGCAGGTGGCCGGTGGCGACGTTGAAGTGAGAGGTGAACTTCTTGAAAGCGTCTTCGGGCTGTTCGGTCGTGGCGTGCAGTTGCAGGGCGGCTATGTGCGCCTGTTGCAGGTGGACGGAGCCCTGCTGCCGGTGGTCGGCCTTCCACCGCTCGACGGCGGCAGCCACGCTGAGGGTCTGACTCGTCAGCGCGCCCGGCCACTGGTTGTCGGGGGATGCGAACACCTGCTGGAGGTCGTCAGGTGCGGGCGCTTGCGCCTCCCGCCTGGTCGCCTGGCTCATCAGCCTGTAGAAACGCAGGTGGGGCAGAGTCAGTCCCGCCCGGAGCTCTTCAGGGGCGGGCTCGGGTAGCACGGAGGCGACCGTCTCGTCGGCCCACTGGTACATGCCAAGCGCGTCGCCTGAGAGGATCTCGGCAAAATCCTCCAAGGGGTGCACCGCCTGCATGGCGTGGAACACCTCGATCATCGAGGCCGTACCGGTTTCCAGCGAGTGGCCCATCACCGCCAAAAAGAAGGGGCCCGGGATGCCGGCCACGCTCACCTGGTCGTACGCGGCCAGCAGCCACTTCTCGCTGTCGGCCGGTCCGGCCGACAGGGGGAATCCCCGCAGGGTCAGGCTCTGCCGCTGGTCGGCGGAGTAGGGCGAGTCGGCCGGCGGGCGTGCGGTGAGGCTGGCCGGCCTCAGTTCGGGCTTGCTCTCCCAGAGGTCGGCGAGGGTGTTCGGCTGTTCGTCGGTATTGGCGTAGGCGGCACGCCGGAACGCGTCCATCAGGTCGGTCAGGGTCGCCTCGCCGCTCTCGTCGAGCAGGTGGTCGAAGGCCTGCGCCACTTCGGCGGCGTTGCGCGGCTCGGCGTCCAGGAACACCCGGGATGCCGTTTCCACGCCGTAATGGCTCGCCAACAGCGCATGCAGATCGGAGACCGCCCGCCGGGCCTCTTCGATCACCGCGGGGCTGGCAGCAAGCGCCCGACCGACCATGTCTTCATACTGCAGACTCTGCGAGTTCCAGGCGGGATCGTCGTACGCCGCGTCGAAGGGCGACACCAACTCTTGCGATGCGGACCGCCAAGGGTCAGCGATTATCCGCTCGGCTTCCTCACGTATCTCCTTGGTGCGTGCGGTGACCTGGGCCCGCTTGTCCGCCCGTTCCTTGAGTAGCCGCTCGGCAACCTTCCGGCGGCTGCCCGCAGCGTCAGACAGGAATTCCACGAGCCTGTCGAACACCTTGTCGTCGGCTCTCTCCCAATAACTCATAGTGAGCTCTAGAATGACCCGGAAATACTTGACTTTCTCCCGCAGTACGTCGTCCTTGTCCGTCCTCGATGACGCCTGGAGTTCCGTGACTTCCTTCTGGAAGCGGGTCCAAAGCGGCTCCAGTCCGAGCGCCAGTTGGTCCGCTTTGCGGGTGGCCTTGGTCGCCACCATGGCCAGTGGGTCGATGGTGCCGTCGGGCAGATAGCGGCCGTCGCCGTCCGGGTTGTGCACGCCGATGGGCCGCGGCCATCCGGTCGGCTGCTGTGTGAGCCCGCGGTCGATCGGCAGCCCTGAGGCGAACTTCGCCTCCGGCCGGTACAAACGCGAGACCAGCTTGCCAAGACCCTCCTCGTCGAGGCCGAACGCATGCCGGGGGAAGTCCCCGCCGATCCGCGCCACCTCGCGCAGCACGGACAAGGCGATGCCCTCACGCACGTCCGCACCGTGGAAGACCTCCTCCTCGAAGGAGACCAGAACCCGCCGCCGGCCGGCCGGCGCATCCGGGTAGGTGTTCACCCACTGGGTGTGGAGGCCAACCACGAGCCGCGAGGAGCGAAGAGGCAGGTCACGGTCCGGCATTCGCAGCTCGCGCATGCTGGCCCGCTCCAGCGGGGCCCCCTGGTCGTGCAGGGACACCCAGCCGCCCAGCCGCTCCAGCTCCTCGATGCCGAAGACCAGCGTGGTGGGACCGTACCGGGTCTGCATCGGGGCGTCCCCGGACTCCACCCGGAAGAACGCGAAGTCCCCGTTGCCCAATAGCGCCGTGTCCATCGTGCTCATGCCCGAGGCGAGGAAGGCCTCTCCCTGCCGTTCCAGCGCCGACAGGGAGACCAGCACACCGCTGTTGGCGATGGCATGGAAGGCGGGCGTGGCGTGCTTGAGCCTCAGCGGAAGGCTCCGCAGCCGCTCATACAGGTCCTGCCACTGCCTGTCGCCCAGCAGGTCACCCACGTCCGACCGCAGCGCCGCGACGTTGCCGCGCGACAACTCCCGCACGAACTCCGCCCTATCCGCACGCGTCATCTTCTCGAGATCCGGCATGACGAGACGCCACAGGACCCCATCCGGGAGGCTGGCATATGCCTTGCGCCCGCGGTAGGCCCGCACATGTTCGGCGAGCACCTCCAACGTGCTCGGGGCCACAGGCCGCAAGCCGTCCAGGGTCAGGTCGCTGACACCGCCGCTCGCCGCCGCGCGCTGCACCGCGTCCGCCAGGTTCCGGGCCGCCGCCACCGTCGGCACAAAACTGTTCCTCAGGTAGTACTGGCCGCCGAAACGGGCAGCGTCCACCATGAAACCGTTCAACGCCTGCGCCACCACATCGGCGAAACGCCGCACCTCGCCCGCACGCTCGAGTACGCGGTGGACAGCGGCCCCTGAATCGCCACCTTTTCGATGGAGCATCCGGTTCCATCGGTGGACCAACCGGTCAATCGCGGTGAGGGCGTTGTAGGAGTCCCCGTCGCTCAGCAGTCGTTCCAGGCCGTCCAGTGACGCCTTCAGCTCCTGGAAGCGAGCTTGGACCTCCGCACCACTCCACAGGACCTGGCTGCCGTCCCCGCCGCCTGCGGCACGAACCGCACGGTCCAGACGGGAAGCGAAGTCCCGAACCTCGCGAGCCCACCTGGACTCGTCCAGCCCGGCGAACCGATCCACCAACTCGTGCAGCTCCCGCTGGGACAGAACCCTGGTATCGATCAGCGCACTCGTCCGAAGCCGCTCGTCGAAATCCAGAGCCCGCCACTCCCGCCAGGGCATGGCGCCCCGCGCGCGAGCATCGCGCAACGAGCTCAGGGAAGTCACCGCCTCGCCGTCGAACAGGAGGTAGAGCGGCTTGAGTTTCTTGGCTTGGCTCGCTGGCGAGTTCCAGCCGTCGGGCGGGAATTGCGTTGTCGTGTCGGGGGTGGCTGCGGATGTCATGTTGCCGTCCTCAGCCGCGGACGAGGCTCCGGGGTGGAAGGTGCGCCAGGCGGTGGCGTTGCCGTCGGCGTCGTATTTCAGGTTGACGCGTGGGGCTTCGCCTTCGGGCTGGCTGAAGTTCACCTCGCCGACGGGTGCGTTGACCGTCCACCCGGAAACGTCCGCGACGATCTGCGCGTCGCTCTGCGCGCGGTCCGGGGTCGTGGACTCCGCGCCTGCGGTGCAGGAGAACAGAGTGATCTGCTTGAAGCCGGACAGTTCCTTCTTACGCGCGCGCAGTTCCCGGCCGACCTCCTCCGCACTCCAGACCCGGCTGCGGCCGTCCGGCCCCACGACGTGGAACCCCTGCTCGTTATGGTGAAGCGCCAGGAAGAACGACTCCCCGAACTTGTGCGGAAGGTCCCGCCATTCACTGCCCGGGGTGTTCTGGTCGTCCAGACGCCACTGCAGATAACTCTTCTGCTCGGCGAGCTTGCCGTAAGCGTCCTTGCGCTTCCCGGCATCCTGGGCGTTGAAGGACATCACGCCGATACGCCGGTCGCTGGAGTCGGTGATCTCCTGCGCCACCGCATCAGGAGCCTGCCACCGGGACTCCGCCCGCTGGGAGAGCGTCTGTCCACCATCCCGGAACGGCGTGTCATGCTGCAGTTCCTCGGAAATCTCGCGCCATTCCCGCCAGTCCATGGCCTCGACGGGCATGCCGTCGGCTGAGGAATACTCTTGGATCCCGTTCTGGTGACTGTAGAGGTAAAGCGTCGGCACAACCGGAGTCGAGCCCGTCGGCTCGTTATCCATGACGTCTGATTGTCCTGGCGCCGAGTTCCAGCCTTCCTTGGGGAATTGTGCTTCCGTCAGAGGTGTCTGGTCGGGTGTGTTCTGGGTCGCGGTGCCGGTCGGGGGCTGCGGTGTGGGGGAGGGGAGCGGGGTCGCCTCGTCGACGGTCACTCGTAGGTAAGTCGGACCCGCTTTGCCCTTGACGAAGCGCTTGTCGACCACGGTGAATTTCGTGTCCGGCGGGAAGAGGACCCGGTTCGTGTCCGGCCGGTCGGAGAAGGGCGTGACATCGCGGCCCGTGGAGTTATGCACACGGAGGACGACCAGATACTGCGGCCCGTCGCTGTTCGGTTTGGGCAGGGGCTGGAGCGCCTCCTTTAGGACCGTCGTGGCTCTCTGGACCATCCCGACACGTATCCGGCCCCCAAGCAGGAGATCGTCGGCGGTCCCTTCCATCCATGTCGGCAGGAAGACTTCACTGCCCACAGGCGGCAGTGCTGTCAACGCCTCTTTCACCGTGTACGCGTGGACGGGCAGGAAGCGCAGCGCGGTTTCGGCGATCTTGTCCAGGCGCCGTGTGACGGCACGGACGGAATGTCCGGGCCAGTCGGCCGTGTTTCGGGTGACGACCTGGTCCAGCTCCTCCGCGGTCTTTCTGAATTGCGGGCTCTGGACGAGAAGCCGCGGCAGCAGCTCGGCGTCACCGCTGTACGAGCCCAGGGCACGCGCTTCCACCCGCGCAGCCGCAAGGTCCTTCCACACGTCGAGCCAGGTGGCGAGCAGTTTGCGGGTGGCGACGTCGAAACGAGAGGTGAACTTCTTAAAAGCGTCTTCGGGCTGTTCGGTCATGGCGTGCAATTGCAGGGCGGCTATGTGCGCCTGCTGCAGGTGCACGGAGCCCTGCTGCCGGTGATCGGCCTTCCACCGCTCGACGGCGATACCCACGCTTCTGGCCTGACTCGTCAGCGCGCCCGGCCACTGGTTATCGGGCGACGCGAACACCTGCTGGAGGTCATCGGGCCCCACCGACCAGGCCTCCCGGCTGACAGCCTGACTCATCAGCCTGTAGAAGCCCAAGTGAGGCAGAGCCAACGCCTCACGGAGCCCTTCAGGGGCGGGCTCGGGCAGCACGGCGGCGACCACGACCTCGAACGCCTGGTACATGCCCAGCGCGTCGCCTGAGATAATCTCGCCAATATCCCAGCCGGAATACGCCGCCTGTATGGCTTGGAGCACCTCGATCATCGAGGCCGTACCGGTTTCCAGCGAGTGGCTCATCACCGCCAGAGGGAAGGGGCTCGGGTTGCCGGCCACGCTCAACTGGTCATACGCGGCCAGCAGCCACTGCTCGCTGGTGGCCGGACCGGCCGACAGCGGGAATCCCCGCAGGCTCAGGCTCTGCCGCTCGTCGGCGGAGTAGGACAAGTCGGCCGGCGGGCGTGCGGGCAGACCCGCCGGCCTCAGCTCGGGCTTGCTCTCCCACAGGTCGGCGAGGGTGTTCGGCTGTTCCTCGGTATTGGCGTAGGCGGCACGCCGGAACGCGTCCATCAGGTCGGTCAGGGTCGCCTCGCCGCTCTCGTCGAGCAGGTGGTCGAAGGCCTGCACCACCTCAGCGGCGTTGCGCGGCTCGGCGTCCAGGAACACCCGGGATGCCGCCTCCGCACCGTAATGGCTCGCCAACAGCACATGCAGATCGGAGACCGCCCGCCGGGCCCCTTCGAACACCGCCGGGCTGGCAGCAAGCGCCCCGCCGACCGCGCCTTCATACAGCAGACTCTGCCAGGTCCAGGCAGGATCGTCGTACACCGCGTCGAAGGGCGACAGCCTCTCTCCCGAGCCGAACCCCGAACGGTCAGCGATTATCCGCTCGGCTTCCTCAAGTATCTCCTTGGTGCGTGCGGTGACCTGGGCCCGCTTGTACGCCCGCTCCTTGAGCAGCTGCTCAGCAACCTCCCGGCGACCGCCCTCAGCGTCAGACCGGAATTCCACGAGCCTGTCGAACACCTCCTTCTCGGCACTCTCGTAACCATGAAGTTTTCTCTCTAGAAGGGTCCGGAACTCCTCGGCCATTTCCTCCAATACTTGGGTACTGTCCACTCTTGAGGACATCTGGAGTTCGGCGACTTCCGTCTGGAAGTCGGCCCACTCCTCCTCCTGCTGGATCGCCCAGCCGTCCGCATCCTTGGCGGCCGTGCTCACCGCCATGCCCAGTGGGTCGATGGTGCCGTCGGGCAGATAGCGGCCGTCGCCGTCCGGGTTGTGCACCACGATGGGCCGCGGCCATCCGGTCGGCTGCTGTGTGAGCCCGAGGTCGATCGGCAGCCCTGAGGCGAACTTCGCCTCCGGCCGGTACAAACGCGAGACCAGCTTGCCAAGACCCTCCTCGTCGAGACCGAACGCATGCCGGGGGAAGTCCCCGCCGATCCGCGCCACCTCGCGCAGCACGGACAAAGCGATACCCTCACGCACGTCCGCACCGTAAAAGACCTCCTCCTCGAACGAGACCAGAACCGACCGCCGGCCGGCCGGCGCATCCGGGTAGGTGTTCACCCACTTAATGCGCTCCCCCTGGAAGTCGATGCCATCCAGGACCCTGGAGGAGCGCAGAGGCCTCCAGCGGCCCGGCATCCGCAGCTCGCGCATGCTGGCCCGGACCAGCGGGTCCGCCTGGTCGTGCAGGGAGACCCAGCCGCCCAGCCGCTCCAGCTCCTCAATGCCGAAGACCAGCGTGGTGGGACCGAACCGGGTCTGCATCGGGGCGTCCCCGGACTCCACCCGGAAGAACGCGAAGTCCCCGTTGCCCAATCGCGCTGTGTCATCTTCGCTCCAGCCCGAGGCGAGGAAGGCATCTCCCTGCCGTTCCAGAGCCGACAGGGAGAGCAGCACACCGCTGTTGGCGATGGCGTGAAAGGCGGGCGTGGCGTGCTTGAGCCTCAGCGGAAGATTCCGCAGCCGCTCATACAGGTCCCGCCACTGCCTGTCGCCCAGCAGGTCACCCACGTCCGACCGCAGCGCCGCGACGTTGCCGCGCGACAACTCCCGCACGAACTCCGCCCTATCCGCACGCGACATCTTCTCGAGATCCGGCACGACGCGGTCCCACTGCTCCCCCGTCGGGACACTGGCATACGCCTTGCGCCCGCGGTAGGCCCGCACATGTTCGGCCAGCGCCCCCAACGTGCTCGGGGCCACAGGCCGCAGACCATCACGCACCAGCTCGCGGGCATTACCGGCCGCCACCGCGCGCTGCACCGCGTCCGCCAGGTTCCGGGCCGCCGCCACCGTCGGCACAAAACTGTTCCTCAAGTGGTACTGACCGCCGAAACGGGCAGCGTCCACCATGAAACCGTTCAACGCCTGCGCCACCACATCGGCGAAACGCCGCACCTCGCCCGCACGCTCGCGCGCCACCGCCTCGTCGAACTCCACGCCGCTCCACAGCCCCTCCAGGCCGCCCAACGACGCCTTCAGCTCCTGGAAGCGAGCTTGGACCTCCTCACCGGTCCACAGAACCTGACTGCCGTCCCTCCAGGGCAGGACGCCCTGCGCGGGAGCATCACTCAACGAGTCCAGCGACATGACCTCCTGGTCATCGGCCAGAAGGTGGAGCGGGTTGAGTTCCTCGGCCTGGCCCGGTGATGAGTTCCAGCCTTCCTCGGGGAATTGTGCTTCCGTCAGAGGTGTCGGGTCGGGTGTGTTCTGGGTCGCGGCATCGGTCGGGGGTTGCGGCGTGGGGGAGGGGAGCGGGGTCGCCTCGTCGACGGTCACTTCTACGTAATCCGAACCCGCTGGGCCCTCGACGATACTGTTGCCGACCACGGTGAATTTCATGCCCGGCGGGAAGAGGACCAGCTTCGTGCCCGGCCGGTCGGAGAAGGGCGTGACATCGCGGCCCGTGGAGTTGCGCACACGGAGGACGACCAGATGCTGCGGCCCGTCGTTGTTCGGTTCGGGTAGGAGCTGGAGCGCCGTCTCTAGGTCCGTCGTGGCTCTCTGGGCCACCTCGAAACGTTTCTCGCGCCCAGGCGGGAGAGCGGCGACGGCTGGCATCCATGTCCGGGCGGTGTTGCCTTTCATCCATGTCGGCAGGAAGACTTCCTTGCCCACAGGCGGCAGTGCTGTCAACGCCTCTTTCACCATGTACGCGTGGACGGGCAAGAAGCGCAGGGTGGTTTCGGCGATCTTGTCCAGACGCCGTGTGACGGCACGGACGGAATGTCCGGGCCAGTCGGCTGTGTTTCGGGTGACGACCTGGTCCAGCTCCTCCGCGGTCTTTCTGAATTGCGGGTTCTGGACGAGAAGCCGTGGCAGCAGCTCGGCGTCGCCGCTGTATGGGCTTAGGGTGCGCGCGTTCACCCGCGCAGCCGCAAGGTCCTTCCACACGTCGAGCCAGGTGGCGAGCAGTTTGCGGGTGGCGTCGTCGAAGCGAGAGGTGAACTTCTTGAAAGCGTCTGCGGGCTGTTCGGTCGTGGCGTGCAGTTGCAGGGCGGCTATGTGCGCCTGCTGCAGGTGGACTGAGCCCTGCTGCCGGTGATCGGCCTTCCACCGCTCGACGGCGGCAGCCACGCTGAGGGTCTGACTCGTCAGCGCGCCCGGCCACTGGTTGTCGGGCGACGCGAACACCTGCTGGAGGTCATCGGGCCCCACCGACCAGGCCTCCCGGCTGACAGCCTGACTCATCAGCCTGTAGAAGCCCAAGTGAGGAAGAGCCAACGCCTCACGGAGCCCTTCAGGGGCGGGCTCGGGCAGCACGGCGGCGACCACGACCTCGAACTTCTGGTACATGCCCAGCGCGTCGCCTGAGATAATCTCGCCAATATGCCAGCCGGAATACGCCGCCTGTATGGCTTGGAGCACCTCGATCATCGAGGCTGTACCGGTTTCCAGTGAGTGGCTCATCACCGCCAGAGGGAAGGGGCTCGGGTTGCCGGCCACGCTCAACTGGTCGTACGCGGCCAGCAGCCACTGCTCGCTGGTGGCCGGACCGGCCGACAGGGGGAATCCCCGCTTGCTCAGGCTCTGCCGATGGTCGGCGGAGTAGGGCAAGTCGGCCGGCGGGCGTGCGGTTAGGCTGGCCGGCCTCAGTTCGGGCTTGCTCTCCCAGAGGTCGGCGAGGGTGTTCGGCTGTTCGTCGGTATTGGCGTAGGCGGCACGCCGGAACGCGTCCATCAGGTCGGTCAGGGTCGCCTGGCCGCTCTCGTCGAGCAGTTGGTCGAAGGCCTGCGCCGCCTCGGCGGCGTTGCGCGGCTCGGCGTCCAGGAACACCCGGGATGCCGCTTCCACGCCGTAGTGGCTCGCCAACAGCGCATGCAGCGCGGAGACCGCCCGCCGGGCCTCTTCGATCACCGCGGGGCTGGCAGCGAGCGCCCGGCCGACCGCGCCTTCATACAGCACGCTCTGCGAGTTCCAGGCAGGATCGTCGTACACCGCGTCGAAGGGCGACAGCCTCTCTCCCGAGCCGAACCCCGAACGGTCAGCGATTTTCCGCTTGACTTCCTCAAGTACCTTCTTGAAGCGTGCGGTGACCTGGGCCTTCTTGTCCGCCCGCTCCTTGAGCAGTCGCTCAGCAACCTCCCGGCGACCGCCCTCAGCGTCAGACCGGAATTCGACGAGCCTGTCGAACACCTCCTTCTCGGCACTCTCGTAAAGTGGAAGATTTTTCACTATCCTGAACCAGAACGTGTTGGCTTTGTCCCGCAGTACGTCGTCCTTGTCCGCCCTCGACGACGCGTGGAGTTCCGCGACCTCCATCTCGAATCGGGTCTTAAGGAATTCCAAGTGGACCGCACGTTCGTCCGCATCCTTTGCGGCCTTGCTCACCGCCATGCCCAGTGGGTCGATGGTGCCGTTGGGCAGATAGCGGCCGTCGCCGTCCGGGTTGTGCACGACGATGGGCCGGGGCCATCCGGTCGGCTGCTGTGTGAGCCCGCGGTCGATCGGCAGCCCTGAGGCGAACTTCGCCTCCGGCCGGTACAAACGCGAGACCAGCTTGCCAAGACCCTCCTCGTCGAGGCCGAACGCATGCCGGGGGAAGTCCCCGCCGATCCGCGCCACCTCGCGCAGCACGGACAAGGCGATGCCCTCACGCACGTCCGCTCCGTGGAAGACCTCCTCCTCGAAGGAGACCAGAACCCGCCGCTGTCCGGCCGGCGCATCCGGGTAGGTGTTCACCCACTGAATGCGCTCCCCGGGGAAGTCGATGCCATCCAGGACCCTGGAGGAGCGCAGAGGCCTCTCACGGTCCGGCATCCGCAGCTCGCGCATGCTGGCCCGGACCAGCGGGTCCGCCTGGTCGTGCAGGGACACCCAGCCGCCGAGCCGTTCCAGCTCCTCGATGCCGAAGACCAGCGTGGTGGGACCGTACCGGGTCTGCACCGGGGCGTCCCCGGACTCCACCCGGAAGAACGCGAAGTCCCCGTTACCCAACGGCTCCACGTCATCCTCGCTCCAGCCCGAGGCGAGGAAGGTATCGCCCTGCCGTTCCAGAGCCGACTGGGAAACCAGCACACCGCTGTTGGCGATGGCATGGAAGGCGGGCGTGGCGTGCTTGAGCCTCAGCGGAAGATTCCGCAGCCGCTCATACAGGTCCCGCCACTGCCTGTCGCCCAGCAGGTCAGCCACGTCCGACCGCAGTGCCGCGACGTTGCCGCGCGACAACTCCTGCACGAACTCCGCCCTATCCGCGCGCGACATCTTCTCAAGATCCGGCACGACGCGGTCCCACTGCTTCCCTTCCGGGACGCTGGCATACGCCTTGCGCCCGCGGTAGGCCCGCACAAGTTCGGCCAGCGCCCCCAACGTGCTCGGGGCCACAGGCCGCAAACCATCCCGCACCAGCTCGCGGGCACTGCCGGCGGCCGCGGCGCGCTGCACCGCGTTCGTCAGGTTCCGGGCGGCCGCCACCGTCGGCACAAAACTGTCCCTCAAGTGGTACTGGCCGCCGAAACGGGCAGCGTCCACCATGAAACCGTTCAACGCCTGCGCCACCACATCAGCGGAACGCCGCACCTCGCCCGCACGCTCGCGCGCCACCACCTCGTCGAACTCCCCGTCGCTCAGCAGTCGTTCCAGGCCGCCCAGCGACACCTGAAGCTTCTGGAAGCGAGCTTGGACCTCCGCACCACTCCACAGGACCTGGCTGCCGTCCCCGCCGCCGGCGGCGCGGGCCGCCCGGTCCAGACGGGAAGCGAAGTCCCCAACCTCGCGAGCCCACCTGGACTCGTCCAGCCCCGCGAGCTGATCCACCAACTCGTGCAGCTCCCGCTGCGACAGAACCCCCGTGTCAATCAGCACCCCCGTCCTACGCCGTATGTGGGGAGCCAGGGCCCGCCACTCCCGCCAGGGCAGGACGCCCTGCGCGGGAGCATCGCTCAACGAGCCCAGCGACATGACCCACTGGCCAACGACCAGAAGGTGGAGCGGGTTGAGTTCCTCGGCCTGGTTTGTTGGCGAGTTCCAGCCGTTGGGCGGGTATTTCGTCGTGGTGTCGGGGGCGGTCCTGCCCGCCGCGTTCCGGAGGCCCCCGGACCCGTCACCAGTCCCGGATGAGCCCTGAGGGTGGAAGGTGCGCCAGGCGGTGGCGTTGCCGTCGGCGTCGTATTTCAGGTTGACACGCGCATCCTGGCCCCACTCGGTGAACGCCACCTCGCCGACGGGTGCGTTGACCGTCCACCCGGAAACGTCCGCGACGATCTGCGCATCGGCCTGGGTGCGGTCCGTGGTCGTGGACTCCGCGCCCGCGGTGCAGGACAGCAAAGTGATCTGCTTGAAGCCGGACAGCTCCTTCTTACGCGCGCGCAGTTCCCGGCCGACCTCCTCCGCACTCCAGACCCGGCTGCGCCCGTCCGGCCCCACGACATGGAACCCCTGCTCGTTATGGTGAAGCGCCAGGAAGAACGACTCCCCGAACCCTCGCGGAAGGTCCCGCCACTCACCGACCTTCCCCTTGACCGCGTCCTTCCGCCACTGCACATAACGCCTCTGCCCACCAAGCTTGCCGTACACGTCCTTACGCGCCGCGCCTTCCTTGGCGTCGAAGGACATCACCCCGATACGCCGGCCGCTGGAATCAGTGATCTCCCGCGCCACCACCTCAGGAGCCTGCCACCGCGACCCAGCCCGCCCACCCATGGACGGCATACGGTCACCAGCGGAAGCGAAGACGCCAGAGAAAGACCGACCCGCCGACGCAGCCGCGGCCCGGGACTGCCCAAAACGCCCACCGGGTACGCCGTCGCGCCCCGCACCGCGTTCGCGGACCTCATCACCGGTCCACTGGATACGGCGACCGGTCCAGTCACCGGCCGCACGCGCCGCACGGTCCACCTCGGACGCGAACCGGGCAACCCGCTCAGCCCAGTCCGCGCTGATGCGGGCGAAGTGATCGACCACTGCGGCCAAGTCCAGCTGAGAGTAAGCCTCTCCATCCACCCGGAACGGCGTCTTAGACTGCAGCTCTACCGTCAGGTTACGCCATTCCCGCCAGTCCATGGCCTCGACGGGCATGCCGTCGGCTGAGGAATACTCCTGGATCCCACCCTGGTGACTGTAGAGGTAAAGCGTCGGCATAACGGGATCCGAGCTCGTCAGCTCGTCATCCATCACGTCCGATTGCCCTGGAGTCGAGTTCCAGCCTTCCTTGGGGAATTGTGCTTCCGCCAGAGGCGTCTGGTCGGGTGTGTCCTGGGTCGCAGCCTCGGTCGGGGGCCGCGGCGTGGGGGAAGGGAGCCGGGTCGCCTCGGAGGCGATCACCAGGCAAGCCGGACCAGCTGGGCCCTGGACGAAGCGCTTGTCGACCACGGTGAATTTCATGCCCGGCGGGAACAGGACCCGGTTCGTGTCCGGCCGGTCGGAGAAGGGCGTGACATCGCGGCCCGTGGAGGCGAGCACACGGAAGACGGCCCGAAACTGCGGCCGGTCGATGTTCAGTTTGGGCAGGGGCTGGAGCGCCTTCTCTAGGTCCATCGTGGCTCTCTGGACCACCTCGAAATGTATCTCGCGCCCAGGCCAGAGAACGTCGTCGACGGTCCCTTCCATCCATGTCGGCAGGAAGACTTCCTTGCCCACAGGCGGCAGTGCTGTCAACGCCTCTTTCACCATGTACGCGTGGACGGGCAGGAAGCTCAGCGCGGTTTCGGCGATCTGATCGAGACGCCGCGTGACGGCACGGACGGAATGTCCGGGCCAGTCGGCTGTGTTTCGGGTGACGACCTGGTCCAGCTCCTCCGCGGTCTTTCTGAATTGCGGGTTCTGGACGAGAAGCCGCGGCAGCAGCTCGGCGTCGCCACTGTACGAGCCCCGGGCACGCGCTTTCACCCGCGCAGCCGCAAGATCCTTCCACACGTCGAGCCAGGTGGCGAGCAGTTTGCGGGTGGCGTCGTCGAAGCGAGAGGTGAACTTCTTGAAAGCGTCTGCGGGCTGTTCGGTCGTGGCGTGCAGTTGCAGGGCGGCTATGTGCGCCTGCTGCAGGTGGACTGAGCCCTGCTGCCGGTGATCGGCCTTCCACCGCTCGACGGCGATACCCACGCTGAGGGTCTGACTCGTCAGCGCGCCCGGCCACTGGTTGTCGGGCGACGCGAACACCTGCTGGAGGTCATCGGGCCCCACCGACCAGGCCTCCCGGCTGACAGCCTGACTCATCAGCCTGTAGAAGCCCAAGTGAGGAAGAGTCAACGCCTCACGGAGCCCTTCAGGGGCGGGCTCGGGCAGCACGGCGGCGACCGTCTCGTCGGCCCATTGGTACATGCCAAGCGCGTCGCCTGAGAGGATCTCGGCACGCTTATTCGTGGGGTGCACCGCCTGCATGGCTTGGAGCACCTCGATCATCGAGGCCGTGCCGGTTTCCAGCGAGTGGCTCATCACCGCCCGAGCGAAGGGGCCCGGGATGCTGGCCCCGCTGACCTGGTGGTAAGCGGCCAGCAGCCACTGCTCGCTGGTGGCCGGTCCGGCCGACAGCGGGAATCCCCGCAGGGTCAGGCTCTGCCGTTGGTCGGCGGAGTAGGGCAAGTCGGCCGGCGGGCGTGCGGGCAGGCCGGCTGGCCTCAGTTCGGGCTTGCTCTCCCAGAGGTCGGCGAGGGTGTTCGGCCGTTCCTCGGTATTGGCGTAGGCGGCACGCCGGAACGCGTCCATCAGGTCGGTCAGGGTCGCCTCGCCGCTCTCGTCGAGCAGTTGGTCGAAGGCCTGCGCCACCTCAGCGGCGTTGCGCGGCTCGGCGTCCAGGAACACCCGGGATGCCGCCTCCGCACCGTAATGGCTCGCCAACAGCGCATGCAGCGCGGAGACCGCCCGCCAGGCCTCTTCGATCACTGCGGGGCTGGCAGCGAGCGCCCGGCCGACCATGTCTTCATACTGCAGACTCTGCGAGTTCCAGGCGGGATCGTCGTACGCCGCGTCGAAGGGCGACAGCCTCTCTCCCGAGCCGAACCCCGAACGGTCAGCAATTATCCGCTCAACTTCCTCAAACATCTCCTTGGCGCGCGCGGTGACCTGGGCCCGCTTGTCCGCTCGCTCCTTGAGCAGCCGCTCGGCAACCTCCCGGCGGCCGCCCTCAGCGTCAGACCGGAATACGAAGAGCCTGTCGGACACCTTGCGCTCGGCGCTCCGGTAATCATCAAGAATTTCCTCTAGCCTGGTCCGGAACCTCTCGGCTTTATACTGCAATACATATACATAGGTATTGTCCTCTCTTGACAATGCGTGGAGTTCCGCGGCTTCCATCTGGAAGCCGGTCCAAAGCGGCTCCAGTCCGAGCGCCAGTTGGTCCGCTTTACGGGTGGCCGTGCTCGCTGCCATGGCCAGTGGGTCGATGGTGCCGTCGGGCAGATAGCGGCCGTCGCCGTCCGGGTTGTGCACGACGATGGGCCGGGGCCATCCGGTCGGCTGCTGTGTGAGTCCGAGGTCGATCGGCAGCCCTGAGGCGAACTTCGCCTCCGGCCGGTACAAACGCGAGACCAGCTTGCCAAGACCCTCCTCGTCGAGGCGGAACGCGTGCTGGGGGAAGTCCCCGCCGATCCGCGCCACCTCGCGCAGCACGGACAAGGCGATGCCCTCACGCACGTCCGCACCGTGGAAGACCTCCTCCTCGAAGGAGACCAGAACCCGCCGCCGGCCGGCCGGCGCATCCGGGTAGGTGTTCACCCACTGGATGTGGCTGCCATCCAGGAGCCTGGAGGAGCGCAGCGGTCGGTCACGGTCCGGCATCCGCAGCTCGCGCATGCCGTCCCGCTCCAGCGGGGCCCCCTGGTCGTGCAGGGACACCCAGCCGCCGAGCCGTTCCAGCTCCTCGATGCCGAAGACCAGCGTGGTGGGACCGAACCGGGTCTGCATCGGGGCGTCCCCGGACTCCACCCGGAAGAACGCGAAGTCCCCGTTACCCAACGGCTCCACGTCATCCTCGCTCATGCCCGAGGCGAGGAAGGCCTCTCCCTGCCGTTCCAGAGCCGACAGGGAGACCAGCACACCGCTGTTGGCGATGGCATGGAAGGCAGGGGTCGCATGCTTGAGCCTCAGCGGAAGGCTCCGCAGCCGCTCATACAGGTCCTGCCACTTCCTGTCGCCCAGCAGGTCACCCACATCCGACCGCAGCGCCGCGACGTTGCCGCGCGACAACTCCCGCACGAACTCCGCCCTATCCGCACGCGACATCTTCTCAAGATCCGGCACGACGGGGCCCCACTGCTCCCCTTCCGGGACGCTGGCATACGCCTTGCGCCCGCGGTAGGCCCGCACAAGTTCGGCGAACGCCCCCAACGTGCGCGGAGCCACAGGCCGCAAACCATCCCGCACCAGCTCGCGGGCATTACCGGCCGCCGCCGCGCGCTGCACCGCGTTCGTCAGGTTCCGGGCGGCCGCCACCGTCGGCACAAAACTGTTCCTCAGGTAGTACTGGCCGCCGAAACGGGCAGCGTCCACCATGAAACCGTTCAACGCCTGCGCCACCACATCGGCGAAACGCCGCACCTCGCCCGCACGCTCGCGCGCCACCGCCTCGTCGAACTCCACGCCGCTCCACAGCCCCTCCAGGCCGCCCAACGACGCCTTCAGCTCCTGGAAGCGAGCTTGGACCTCCGCACCACTCCACAGGACCTGGCTGCCGTCCCCACCGCCGGCGGCACGAGCCGCCCGGTCCAGACGGGAAGCGAAGTCCCCAACCTCGCGAGCCCACCTGGACCCATCCAGCCCCGCCAGCTGATCCACCAACTCGTGCAGCTCCCGCTGCGACAGAACCCCGGTGTCAATCAGCACCCTCGTCCTACGCCGTATGTGGGGATCCAGGGCCCGCCACTCCCGCCAGGGCAAGACGCCCCGCGCGGGAGCATCACTCAACGAGCCCAGCGACGTGACCTCCTTGCCATCGACCAGAAGGTGGAGCGGGTTGAGTTCCTCGGCCTGGTTTGTTGGCGAGTTCCAGCCGTGGAGCGGGAATTGCATCGCGGTGTCGGGGGCGGTCCTGCCCGCCGCGTTCCGGAGGCCCCCGGACCCGTCCCCAGTCCCGGACGAGCCCTGAGGATGGAAGGTGCGCCAGGCGGTGGCGTTGCCGTCGGCGTCGTATTTCAGGTTGACGCGTGGGGCTTCGCCTTCGGGCTGGCTGAAGTTCACCTCGCCGACGGGTGCGTTGACCGTCCACCCAGAAACGTCCGCAACGATCTGCGCATCGGCCTGGGTGCGGTCCGGGGTCGGGGACTCCGCGCCCGCGGTGCAGGACAGCAAAGTGATCTGCTTGAAGCCGGACAGCTCCTTCTTACGCGCGCGCAGTTCCCGGCCGACCTCCTCCGCACTCCAGACCCGGCTGCGCCCGTCCGGCCCCACGACATGGAACCCCTGCTCGTTATGGTGAAGCGCCAGGAAGAACGACTCCCCGAACCCTTGCGGAAGGTCCCGCCACTCACCGACCTTCCCCTTGACCGCGTCCTTCCGCCACTGCACATAACGCCTCTGCCCACCAAGCTTGCCGTACACGTCCTTACGCGCCGCGCCTTCCTTGGCGTCGAAGGACATCACCCCGATACGCCGAGCCGCTGGAATCAGTGATCTCCCGCGCCACCACCTCAGGAGCCTGCCACCGCGACCCAGCCCGCCCACCCATGGACGGCATACGGTCACCAGCGGAAGCGAAGACGCCAGAGAAAGACCGACCCGCCGACGCAGCCGCGGCCCGGGACTGCCCAAAACGCCCACCGGGTACGCCGTCGCGCCCCGCACCGCGCTGCCCTTGCGCGGGCAGCACACCCCCCTGCGTGACACCCGCAACCGGCTCCACCACAATCCGCGGAACCGTGCTCTCCACAGACGGCCTGACCACACCCGGCACGGACTGCCAGCCCGGTCGACCACCACTCGTACCCATCACCCCTGCGCCAGTGGCGGCCGGGGCGCCGGCGGTCCTGGGGTCCCCGCTCGTCGTGGGCGTCCGGGTGCCGGAGATCGTGGCAGCAGAAGATGCGGGCGTGGCGGACGACGTCGGCATCCCCGTCGCTGTGGCTGTGGCTGTGGTCGCGGTGCCGGACGTGCTGTCCTGCCAGACCCCGGTCCCCGTCCCGGACCCGGCTGCGGCTGCGGTCGGCGAGGGAGCCGAAGCGATGACCTCGCTGTCACCCGCAGGGCTTTGACCCGCAGGGCTTTGACCCGCAACGGTCGGCACGGTCGGCGAGGGAGCCGAAGCGATGACCTCGCTGTCACCCGCAGGGCTCTGACCCACAGGGCTTTGACCCGCAACGGTCGGCACGCCCGCAGCGGAGACGGCGGGGCGGACCGGGCTGGTCGGGCCGCTGAGCGCCGGCATGGATTCGACCTCGCCCGCGCCACCGTCTTCCCGCTCCTGGGACACCTCCGTGTCCGCGACCGCGTCAACGCCTTGGCTGTCCTGCCGGCTTATCCGCGGTTCGCTGGTCTGGTGACCCGGCGCGGAGATCGAGCTGCCGGCGCGAGACGAATGAGCAGAACCAGCGCCTGCCGAAGTGCCAGGCGTTTCGTCCTGGCCGGCTCCGTGCGCTGTCTCCAACACGAGCCCGGTCTCGTCCTGCGACTGCACACCCTCGAGCGTGCCGTCCTCGGCCCGAGCCCCGCTCCCCGACGCCGGACCACGCACCTCCCCGCCGGCCCCCGAGGAACCCGCACCGCGCACCTGCGCACCGGCCCCGGCAGAACCCTCCAAACCCGCCCCGCCCCGCCCCGCCCGCAGCTCACCGCTCGCGTCCGCAGCCTCGGGCAAGCCAGACCTGCTGAACACCCCGGTCGCACCAACAGCCCCATCGGCCCTCACCCCAGGCGCTCCCGCACCCTTCACAAGCCCCAAACCGGTATCCATACCGGTGTCCATACCGGTGTCCGAGACGGACACGGAGTCGTCCTCGACATCGGTGAACGACGACGCATCGCTGACATCGCTGAAAACCGACGCCCCGTCACTGAAATCACTGACCTCACTCAGGTCACTGACACCGCTCAGGTCACTGACAACGCTGAGGTTGCCGGGGAACCGTGGAGCATCCGTCAAGTCAGGGACGTCCGCACCCGGCAGGGATCCCGAAGCAGCAACCGCACCGAGTCCGACCTCCGCACCCGGAACTCCGGGGCCGTTCGGCGGAAGCAGGAGCGGGGGCAGAGAGGACAACGTAACGGCAGGCCGCACCATATCCGGCACGCCAAGACCGACACGTCCCTCGACGCCGAGCGCTTCCGGCGGCACCGTGAACCGTGCGCCCTCCCAGTCCCCGACCGCCAACGGGTGAGCGCTGTTGACCCGCACCGCATCCGGCGAGTCCAGCACACCCGGCTTGTCGACGAAAGAGTTGTCGTTCAGCGAAGGCCTCAGGAAAAACTGGTGATGCAGCCCCAGACCCGCCGCACCCACCACAATCTCCGCACTGGTGGTCAACGCACCACTGACACCAGCCATCCAAAAATCTTGCCAACTGAGCCCGGGCTTCCCGTCAAATACCCACCTTTGAAGCCCCATGGCAAACGTCTCAGCCTGACCCTCGTTCACAAAAGCGAACGGAACCTCCGAGCCCTCTTTCAGCCAGCGGTTGTCCTTGAAATGCTTCGTGACAAACTTCCCGTACACCTCGGCCAACGCACCGCCGAACAACCCGGCGAAGAACCCCACGAACGCCGACCTGCCGACGTCGACCCAGTCGAAGCCCTTCCGCTGCCGATCCGGATTATCCGGCACCGTCATCGACAAGAACTGCGCGAAGAACGACGTGAACGCCTCCTCAAGCGCCTCCAGCACAGCCGTGAACGGCGTCGGCACAGCACGCCCCATCCGCTGCATGATCAAAATGATCTGCAAAGCAGTCCGCGCCCGCACCGCCATCGCCTCAAGCAGCGACGTCCCACCCGTGAACACCGACAACAACGCGATCAACGCCAACTCAAGATTCATGAACGAGAACTCGATCAGAATCTCGTACTTGGCCTCGGCCAGCTTCCGCGAACGATCGACCTGCCGATCGCCCGTCTTCTCCAGCTCATCCGACATCCGGTACAGATAATTCACACCATGGTCATCGACGAACAGCTTCATCGCCCCGACGAACTGCTCCGCCACCGCCGGCGGCATCGAAATCCCCACCTGCGAGATCGCACCCTGCATCGCAGTCGACAACCCCCGCAGGTCATCCGCCAGCTTCTGATACGGCAACCGGCTGTCATAGCCCAGATCCTCATTCCCCGACGCCACACTGGCGCCCACCCAAACCTCAAGAAACCGCCTGAGGCTCGGAGAGAACTCAATCGCCATAACCGTCTTTCCCTAACAAAGGACCTGCTGCTGAAATCAACTCAACCCGCGCGCCAGGAGTACAGGCGGCGAGGCGTCGCTGCCCGGTTTCTCCCGGCCCAAGTTCTCCGGTGGCGGCACGGATCGCCCGGACGTTGAACCCCTGCCGACAGCCATGCCCCGCCACCACGTCATCGACGGCCTGCCCCACCGTCCGCAAGCTTCCTTGAAGTGACCTCATCGCGGCGGCTCCATGAAAGAGACCCTGCATGCGTGCTCGCCTCGGGTGCGTAGCCGGCAGCGAAACCCGGCACAGACACGACAACGCAGGCACCGCACAGCCATGCCCGCTCGCCACGCCCCTCCCCATGCGGACACAGAACCGCGCTGAGTGAACACCACGATCCCCCGTCAACGATCCCCCGTGCCCACTTCCGAGCTTCTGCGATAACTCTACGCGGCGCGGCCCAAACCCAGCCCGGCACAAGGTTGTTTACACGGGCGAGGCACCCCGCGAACAGACAATCCGCTGCAAAGATCACGTTCGCTCGTGCCGGATCCGGCACCGGCATCACCACAGGTCACCACGGAAGCCCACTGACTTGCCGGACCAACGACTGCCCGGAACACACCACACCAAGCCCACTGTCCGAACGGGTCTGTAAATCGAGCGGTGTAACAAGGGTCACGTCCGCTTGGTGATCCGTTTTCAGGCTGAGCGGTGGGTTCGGTGGGCAGGGCCCGATCGACATTTCTCCGTAGATCGGGTGGAGACTTGCCGTGGCGAGGAGTTCGCGACTTATGTAGCAGCGCGCTTCTGTCCATTCGCCGTTCTGCTCGACCAGCACGGCGCCGGCCAGGCGGATCACGGCCGCGCGGTCGGGGAAGATCCCGACGACGTCGGTGCGACGGCGGATCTCCTTGTTCACGCGTTCTTGCGCGTTGTTCGCCCAGATCTCGCGCGGGAAGGCGGCGAATGCCAGCAGATGGCGATCTCGCCCTCTGCTCATGCCACCCGTGATGGCGTCGGCCACGCTGGAGCCCGGCGACATCAGCACGATGTCCCGGGACCGGGACATCGTTACGCCTACTGGCCTACTGGCCTGCTGGTGCTGCCTGAGCCGGTGGTGTGTGTGAACGGGACCGGATCGCAGTGCGGCATCCGTGCCTACGGTCGGCAGTTCATCACCCGGCACCAGGTGCTGCCCACCGCGCAGCACGAGGGCGTCCGCGGGCAGCCGATCTCCGACGACCGTGGGAGAGACCGAGGCCGCCGGACAGGCTCACTCCGGCCCGCGTCCGCCGTACCTTCCGGCACACCCGCCGGAAGACCGCCTGCCCGGCCCAGGCACCGAAACCCTCCCACCCCGGGGCCCCGGACGGCCACTGGGCCGCAAGACCACCCGGCCCACCCCACGCCACGACGTGCACACAGTCCGCAAAACAGTCACCACGAAAGCGAGAACCAAGAGGTCCGCGACACCACGACCCGCCGCACAGTTTCAAGATCAAGCTAGGCGTTGCGTGATGAGAGGGGCATCGTGGGGCATCCGGGGTGGTTCATGGGCGGGAATACCGAAGGCCCCGACCGTGGTAGACGCTGTTGGTTAATTCCGCCCCGCTGGATCTCATTCAGTGGGGCGGAGTGCTGCGAAGGGCGAAACGCGGGTTCGAGCGAGTGGTCTGCCCGTGAGCCAGGCGTCGAGACGCGCGAGGTTGATAGCAGCGCCGGTGAGCTGATGTTGTAGCTGGGTTTTGGCGAGGCCGCGGTAGCGGGATCTGCGCAGGCCGAAGGCGTGGACGGCTTGGGAGATGGTGCCCTCGACGCAAGCGCGGTGGCCGTATCGACGTTGCCACTGGTCGGTCTCCTGTTGGGGCCGAGACTGCTGGAGGATTTCGTGTTCGACGCGGGGCCGCAAGGTGAGATTGCGGCCGGTCTTGGCGTCAGTGCAGGAGGTCCGCAGCTCGCAGGGCCCGCAGTCACGGGCGGCGAAGCGGACCCGTGTGACCGGGGTGCCCCGGTGGCTTTGGGCCGCTCGCCAGGAGACGCTGACCTTGTTGCCGGGGCAGGAAGCCGTGTGCTGGTCCCAGTCGATGGTGAAGCGGGTGTTGTCGAAGAAGTCTCCCGACACCTGCTGGCGAACGTTGGTGGCCGCGACCGGCCCCACCAGTTCCATCCTGTGATCGCGCCGGGCATGGTGGATCTGTTCGGCGTCGACGTATCCGGCGTCCACGAGGTGCTCGCCGGGCACAAACCTCGCCCGGCCAGAGCAGTGTGGATGTCCTCCAGGACAACGACATCGTTGACCGGTGCCGGGGTGGTGTGAACGTGAGTGATCAGGTGCGGGGCGTCGGGGTCGCACGTCTCGCTCAGGTGGACCTTGTAGCCGGACCAGCCGAGATCCCGCTTGGAACCTGTGCGGGCCTCGGGCTCGTAGGGGGTGCATAAGCGCGCCAGGCCGGGTGGGCGGTCCTTCGGGTCACGCCAGCGCACGACACCGTCAACGTGGTGGAACTGCTGCACCCATGCCTGGCGCAGAAACTCAACAGTGGGCAACTTCCTCAGACCCGAAGGGGCTTGTGCCTCCCAGAGGGCATGCAGGAGCACCATGACATCGGCTCCGGTCTGGTCCGCGTGCTCGACCTTGGCTGCCCACCGGGAAGCGAAGCGGGTGTCTTCCGGCCGGCTGGAGTACCGGTCGTACCACTCCGGCGCTGCCACCGCCGCCAGCCAGTCCCCGGCCGTCTCGGCGAGCTGGTTCAGCGCCGCCCTCAGCGTCTCGACCACGAACTCCAGCCGGTTCAGGTCCCTGGTCGCGGCCAGCACATGAGTGGCATCCGTGCGCTGCCACGTACGCGGCTTGACCAGCCCGGCTTCCCCGGCAGCCCGCAGCACCGCGTCGAACACCACCCGGTCGGCGTCGCCGTCTACGAGCCGGGCACGGAACTCGCTGAGCACCGAGAAGTCGAATCCTGTACCGGCCAGCTCGAGAGAGAGGGCGTACTTCCAGTCCACACGTGAACGGACCGCATCCGCGGCCTGCCGGTCGGTCAACCCCTCCGCCAACTGCAACACCGACACCAGCGCCAGCCGGGCCGGCGACAGCGCCGGACACCCCCTGACCGGGAACAGCCCTTCGAACTCGACATCCGCGAAAACCGGCCCGAGCACGTCCCGCACCCGCGTCGCCAGACAGCCCTTCGGAAACACCGCCCGCGCCACACGCACGGTCTCCTCCGGGATCTCCGTCAAATCCACCCCACGCAACGACACCGAACCCCACCCCTGAACACGACGACGGCCTGACAACCCCAACGGGGTCGTACAGGCCGACGTCACGCAGGCCCCTGGATTAACCAACAGCGTCCGTGTAGGCGGGGCCGTCATGTCCGCATGTCTGGGCAGACGGGGGTTCAGGGTCGGTGTGACACGGTCTCGTTGATCGTTCAGGCGGACTGCTTGGTGACGTGGATCCGCTCGGTCTCGTCGAGGTCGACGATGGCTCTGCCGTAGTAGTCGTGGCCGTGGCGGGTCAGTTTGCCGTGTGGGAGCCACTTGCGCATGGTGGCGGGTTTGACGTTCATGCCGAGCTGGGCTGTTGCGGTGTCAGCGAGTCTGCTCACAAGTTCAGGGTGCCGCTTTCTGTGCGTGGCGTGCTCCGCCGAGGCGGATCGCCAGGCAGATGGTGTCCTCGTCGGGGGCGGTGATGTTGCCCAGTTGTCCAGCCAGGCCAGTGAGGGCTTGCAGGATCTCGGTGAGCGCGGGGTCGGCTCGGTCGATGAGTCGGCCCGCCGGTTTGAGGTTCTCGGGGTCCAAGAGGTGACCGGGTATGTTCTCGTACATGCCGATCTCCTGTGAGGTCCGTGGCGGGACTGGCAACGGGGTTACGGCCGCCAGTCGTCGCGGTAGCCGGGGTGGTCGGCATAGGGCAGGGCGAGCATCTTGATCACGACGGCTCCGGCACCCTCGACGCGGAGGTACTCCTCACGGCGTGCCGTCTCAGCGAAGCGGCGCAGCTTCTCGTAGTGGCCGATGGCGGTCCGCTTCGCTTCGACCACGGCCAGGATGCGGGCCGGGTCATGGCGGACGATGTGCAGCGCGTCGGCCGTCGACTCGAATACCGAAGCCTCACCGCCCCAGCATCCATGACAGAGCACCGCAGACTGGTCGGCCCCGTAGACCAGTTTGGCGTAGTCCCCGTTGTCGACCGACCACGGGCCTTCGGACGCAGCGCCCGACATCTTTTCGTCTTCGTCGAGGCGATCGCGGAGGAACTCCATCAGGTCGTCCACGGGGGCATCCTCTCGTCAGTGGCGGAGCGGGGGGTCGTGGTCTGTCTATGGGTGGGGATCCTTCGGGGGAATGGTGGCCCCGTCTCCGGGTGCCTTTTCAGCGGCAGGGCCACCTCGGGCCGCGGGACTGGGGCGCGGCATAGACGTATGCGCGCCCCAACGGCCCGGCCTCGTCTCCGGTCGGGGCCACCGTCAGTTCGTCCTCGATGGGGAGAGGACGAACTGATTCAGGCGGGCGACCGGAGGAAGTTGGCCACCCTTTTTCCTGTCGTCCCCACGGAGTCAGGAGCCTTCATGCTTAATACGGCGGCTGTCTGTGCCGAGTTCAGGCCTGTGAGGTGTGATTCCGGTGCCTCGTGCTGGATTGAGACCGTGGCAGCCCTGAAGTGCTGTCAGTGGCTGAGGGGCGGGTAGGGCGGCAGGGACGGTCGTGGCTTCGGTCTGGCCAGAGGCTACCCACTCTGAAATGGGGCGGCTCTGCCTCTGCGAGACGTGTCAGAGGCAGGGCCGCCAAGGGCCAGCACCGAGTGGCCCTTGGCCTCGGCGGGGAGCGCGAGGCCAACTGCATTTCACCCTCTATGCGTAGGGAGGGTGAACTCAGGCGGGCGGCCGGTGAGATTCGGCCGCTTTCCTGTCGCCGCCCAAGGTGACAGGGCCTACATCGCCTAATACGGCGGCTGCCCGTGCCGGGTTCACGCCTATAAGGATTATTTTCGCGGCCCTGGCGGCGACCCGCGGGCGGCAGCTCGGCAGTGCTGTCAGTGGCTGTGTCTGGCGGGTACCACCAGCCGCAGATCTCGCAGAGGAAGTCGTAGCCGAGGGTGCGGATGAGGGCATGGATGTGGTATCGCATTGGGGCTCCATTGGTGGTCTACAGCCCGGTCTACGGGCGGTCTACGGCCCCTTCTCCGCCTGGCTGACCTGCGTCTACACCTCGGAAGGGGTGCCTACGGGTGCTAGGGAGAGGAGGGCGTCGAGGTCGGTGCCTTTGATGCCGCTGCGGCCGGTGGTCTCGCCGATGCGCAGGCTCTTGGTGATGGGCACCTAGCACCGGTTGAGGAGTGCGCGAAGCCGGGTGTCGTCGAGGTGCGGGCGGCAAGTCGGGCTTGGAATTCGTCGTACAGCTGTCGGAGGTGGATGCCGGGCCCGTCGCCGATGAGGTGCTGGATGCCGAGGAGGAACCGGCGATTCAGCTCGACCTCGGTGAGGGGAACGGGCGGCCGGCCCGCCAGGCGCTGATGGCGTAGACGCCGGCCGCGAAAGCGAGGAGGCGGGGCTCCTCGTTCGCGGTGCGCCACAGCATGAGCGCGCCGAGGCCGGTGGTGCGGGCCGTGACGGTGCGGCCGAGTGTGGGGTGGCCCCCGGTGATGGGTTAGGCGCCGAGCCGGGCCCATTGCTTGAGGTGGCCGCAGGCGAACCGGCGGGGGTGGATGCGTTGGGCGGACCACCAGGGCCTCCCGGTCCCGAACTCGGGGACGGGAGGCAGCTCGAGGGTGTCGGCCTCGGACTCGGTGGCCGTGCTCAGGCGTTGCTGGCGAAGGTAGCTATCATCTGGGCGAAAGTGCCGAAGAGTTGGCCGACCATGCCGCCGATCTGGCTGCGGACAGGGAGAGTCCGAGGCAGACGAAGCCGGGCATGACGTGGACCCGCGCACAGCGTCAGCCGGATCCGTCACGACTACCGGGCGTGGCAGGAGAAGGCCGAGGCGTACGTGCGCGAGCGTCGCGGCGATCAGCTGATCGAGATCGCCCTGGACAACGGTGCGCATTTCCTCGACGGGGCGGCCGCTGCAACCATGCGGCCGGCTGCCGCATGGAGTTGATCGTGCTGGGCGTACGAGCTGCCGACAGCCGTCTGGGCATCGCGGCCCGGTGCGCCGAGGTGGCCCGCATGGGCGGCACACCGCGGTTCACCTCGACCACCGCCCACGAGGTGCCCTTCCGCGTTCTCGCCGATGTAGTCCGCGCGGCCGAGGACGAGCTGGGCATAGTCGACTCTGTCTCTGTCATCCGCGGGGACCTGACGGCTGTATACCGCAACGAGCGCACCCCGGGGCGGCGCCTGGGTGCAGCCTCCCCAGGGCGGGCACGCGGTGAAGGTGGAACAGCAGCGCCGGGTACGCCCCGGCCGAAGTCGGCGCAGTTGCTGGCCACACTGCAGCAGGTGCAGGGTGAGCTGCCGCAGTATCGGTCGGATCTGGTCGAGATCGCCGCGCTGGCCTGGCCTCTTATGCTCGTCCACCTGCAGCCGCGTGCCCTCGCCTCCACGGTCTCTACGGCGGCGCTGCCCGTCCTCCGTCATCGCCAAGGGCGCACATGCTCCGGCGAACCTGTGTCAGGTGGTGGCGAAACTTCACGGGTTCGAGGACGCCCTCTCGCTCCTGCTGGTGATTCGGTCCGGGGCGAGGATCACCTGCTGCTGAGACCAGCAGTCGGACTGGCGGGTCGCCACTTCGGCCCCCACACTGCTCGCACACGAGGTTGGGACCGTCAAGCCCGTCGAGTCGACAGCATCCGGCGAGGCGCCCCGTGGCGGTATGTAGCGTTGTGCCCTGGACATCGTCGGGATGAAGTGCGAACCCGCCTATCTCGGTGCTGACGGCGAAACGTTCCGCGGGGCATTCGGGGTGGGAGGAGGAAGCGGTCTCCGCGCTTGTCCTGGGTGACCCGGTGGCGGCAGGGTACCGGTCAGCCTGACCTGCCCGGCACCCGCCTCCACACCCGGCCGAAAACCGCATCACAGAAAGGGCGAGGCAACACGAGGAACAGCCCTCCGGAGCACGGAGTCAGATCGGCCACACGACTCACCGTACCAGGGTCAGCAATGTCCCGGACAAGAGGCTTGCAGTTGTAACCAGAGGCTCGTCATTTTCCATGCGCTTCTGCTGCTCATCTCCATGATCGAGGGGGACTTTGTTTTGCGCGCCCATGCCGTAATGGCTGTCGTTCTCTCGGCCGGGCACGCTCGCTGCTCTGACCGCGCTCCCGGCCCAGGGGGCCGAATACCTCTGTACTGAAGGTCCGCGGCAGCCAGTACGACGCACCCGGCCCGGACTTCAACAAGGGTTCCTTAGGAGTACCTGACGGTCAAGAACTACTCGTCCGCCACGACCGTCAACCTCAAGGGCTACGTCAAACTCCGTGGCGGCAACGGCGCCGACTCCGACGCCAAGAACGTCGTCTACCGCGACAACTGCAACTCCATGTGGAACGACGACAAGCACACGATTTACCGCCACAAGCCCTCCGGCAGGGCTTCCGGCATGGTTTGGTCGGCGAGATGAGCGATCTCACTGCGGACAGCTTCGGCATATGGGTCAGGCTCTCCACGAAACCCGCCGCGAGAGGGCCACCGGCACAGCGGCTTTCTGGTCCTGGCGGTGCATCAAGTCCAGGTCCCGATAGTCTCGGGTCTGTTCGTCGATCAGAGCGTCGATTCCCCATCCCCCACCGATCCACACATCCACCTTCGTCCTTCCGTAACAGAGCCAGGACGAACAACACGTCATCAGCTGTCATCACTCGACGCAGGCCGAAGCGTGTTGCAGAAGGCTTTGAGCCGGGCATTCCCCTCGCATGGGTGCGGTATTGAGTGCTGAGCCGTTAAGGGTCGAGACGTTCACCGGTCTGCGGATGCGGCAGTTCGACGGGCTGCTGAAAGCTGTCCAGGAACGAGGTGGTGATGGTCCGCGGATCGGTCGTCCGCGGTGCCCGCCGCTGGCGGAACGGGTGCTGACAGTAGCTGTCTATACCGCACGAACCTCACCATGCGGCAGCTCGCACCGCTGTTCGGGATCTCGCCGGCGACCGTGTGCCGGGTGATCCGGCGACTCGGTCCTCTCCTGGCCATCGAACCGGTCCGACGCCCGACCGATGCCACGGACCGGTTGTGGATCGTGGACGGCACACTAATCCCGGTGCGTGACCGGCAGGTCGGTGTCTCCAGCTGCGACCGACGGTTCTCGGCGAATGTGCAGGTCATCATCGACGCGGCCACGAAACTGGTCATCGCCACCGCTCGTCCCGCGCCCGGCAACCGAGCAGACGCCCGGGTATGGAGAGAATCCGGCCTGACCGAACACTGCCAGGACGTAACCGTGCACGCTTTCAGGCCTGTCCCGTAATCCCTGGCGGGCCCACGACGACAGCTACGGCACCTCGCCGCGTTGTCGGAACGCCCGAATACGCCCAGTATGAGGACGCACCTCCGCCTTGCGGTGCACCGCATCCGACGCCGCGCGCCGATCCACCAGGGATTACGGACAGCCCTCAGAAGCGCCCACCCCGGGCAGCGAACGATTCCCCTCGGGTGGGACAGGACAGGCGAGGCGGGCCAGCTGTGGGGCAAGCCTGCAAGTAATGGTTTCCTGGCGCCTGTAAAGAGGGTGTGGTGGTGTCGCTTTTGGCCCCAGACGTCGACGCTTAAACGGGTAGCTTCCGATTATGGCGATTGGCCCGGACTCAGAACGGCTGGCCCAGCCTGAGATGTCTCTGCCGCATCCCGAGATCACGTATATAGGGTGTGCTCGGTGCGGGACTCAGATCGCTGGTCTCGATGGCCGGTACGCGTGTGCGGGTTGCGGCTGGGTCAACGACTGGTCCGAAGGCCACAGTCCGCTCCCCGAGACCGGGCGCCAGGCGTGAACTTTCCTCTCGCTGCGGGGCTCTGCCGGTCTGGAGCCGAGGTGGGAAGCATGGCGGCCGGCTGCCCGTGGCACGGGAGACCGGACCAACAAATCCGCGGTTTCGTCGACCCCTCAACTCATTCCACCACCCACTTAACCTAGCGGTATTGAATCAGAAACGACCTGCCGCATGTCGAACCGAGGAACCGCAGAGCAGCGGAATCGCCAAGGGAATGTGGCATCCGTGGCGGGATTGCTTCGGTCGAGTCGGTTTGGGATGCGTGAATTCAACAGCCATGCGGACGTGGCCCGTAAGGGCAGTATCGGTGCACTTTTGTGCACAGAGGCTGTACGTCAAATAGACCTTCGGCCATCGAGACGCACTTGTTAACGTCCCGTTTACTTAAAGCGTTCGCAAAGCGAGGCTAGTGTCTGTGTAAAGTATGGGGGCGACCTCATCCGAACGAGGCAACTGCCAAAGGTGATAGGGGAGTAGAGCATGCCGCTACGAGCGTGGCGCTGCTGCCCTGCCTGTTGTCGACCCTCAACTGCATCTGCCGAAACTGTTTCTGGAAGGTGCGGAAAGCGTGCGGAGTGCCGTCGCCGACTCCAGAGCATCACACAAACGTCGGGGACACATGCTTTGCCGACCGCCAAGGAACTCTGCTTAAGGGGGCAGATTTCACCGCTTTGGCAGCGTCTGTCTCTGGCGCCTCTCTCCACTGTCCAGGCATCCCTCAAGTCTTCCGACGCCCGGCGCGAGTGCTGTACGCCTGCGTGACGACAGGTGGTTACTGACACCGACTTCTTTTTTCCTTCTTCTCGCATCAGAAAAGCTCGACTACATACGCCCCCCGTCTGCGACGGCAGGCGCCGGGGCGCAATGGAGGACACCCACATGAAGACCTTCATCGACCACGCCCGCGACTTCCGAACCCGGATCGCCGAACGGTACGAGGAGCGCGAGCGGTTCGCGCGACTCGCGCACGGCCAGGCACCGCAGGCGCTGTTCATCACCTGCTCCGACTCCAGGGTCATCCCCTCCCTGATCACCGGCGCCCAGCCGGGCGAACTCTTCGAGCTGCGCACCGCAGGCAACGCTGTACCGGCATACGGCGACGGGCAGGGCCGCCCCGCCAGCGCCGAGGCCGCCACGATCGAATACGCGGTCTGCGTGCTCGGCGTCGCCGACATCGTCGTGTGCGGGCACTCGCACTGCGGCGCGGTCGGCGCCAAGGCGCGTGGCGACGACCTCGCCGCCGTCCCCGCCGTACGCGAGTGGCTGACCGAGCAACTGTCCGACGGACTCCCCGCCGACGACGGCCCGGACGTCGCGGCGGCCGTGCAGCGGCACGTACGGGCGCAACTGGCACGGCTGCGCGGCTATCCATGCGTGGCCGAGCGGATCGCGGCCGGGCAGCTGGGCCTGCACGGCTGGTTCTACGAGGTCCACACCGGGCTCGTGCTCGCGCACGACCCGTCCGTCGACGCCTACCTCCCCCTGTGAGCCGCGGCATGCGACCTCTCCATCAAGCGGGCCGGCTGCGCGCGGACTTCACGGCCTCCCTCGTGGTCTTCCTGGTCGCCCTGCCGTTGTGCGTAGGTGTGGCCGTCGCCTCCGGCGTGCCGGCCGAGCTGGGGCTGATCACCGGCATCGTCGGCGGTCTGGTGACCGGATCCTTACCGGGCAGCAGCCTGCAGGTGTCCGGCCCGGCGGCCGGGCTGACGGTTCTGGTCTACGAGGCGGTCCACGAGTTCGGGCTCCCGGCGCTCGGCGTGCTGGTACTGGCCGCGGGCGTGCTACAGCTGGCCATGGGCGCGCTGCGGCTCGGCCGCTGGTTCCGGGCGATCTCCGTGGCCGTCGTGCAGGGCATGCTCGCAGGCATCGGACTCGTACTGATCGCCGGGCAGGTGTACGCACTGGCCGACGCCAAGGCGCCCGCCAGCGGCTCGGCCAAGATCGCCGGAATGCCGGGTCTGGTCACCGCCACCGCCGGGTCGGGGACCGCCCTGACCGCGCTCGCCATCGGCGGCGGGACAGTCGCCGTGCTCGTGCTCTGGCCAAGGATTCCCGGCGCCGCCCGGCTGCTGCCGGGCCCTCTGGCGGCGGTCGCGCTGGCCACCGGGGCGGCCGTCCTGTTCGGCCTGCCAGTCGCCCGTGTCGAGGTCAAGGGCCTGCTGGAGGCCGTACAGGCGCCGGGCGGCCCGCCGTTCGCGCAGCTGGCGAGTCTGCCGGTGATCGGCACGGTGCTGGCCTTCACGCTGATCGCCTCCGCCGAGAGCCTGTTCAGTGCGGCCGCAGTTGACCGGCTGCACGACGGGCCACGTACGGACTACGACAAGGAGCTGATGGCCCAGGGCGCGGGCAACGCCGTCTGCGGGGCGCTCGGGGCCCTACCGATGACCGCAGTGATCGTGCGGAGCGCCGCCAACGTCCAGGCCGGGGCCCACACGAAGTGGTCGCGGGTGCTGCACGGCATGTGGCTGCTGCTATTCGCTGCGCTGCTGCCTGGCGCGCTCGGGGTAATCCCGGTAGCGACGCTGGCAGGGGTGCTGGTGCACGCGGGGTGGAAGCTCGTCCCGGTCAAGGATCTGGTGACGCTATGGCGCGAGCACCGGGGCGAGGCGGTCGTCCTCGTGGTGACGGCGGTGGCGATCGTGGCCGCCAACATGTTCGAGGGCGTGCTGATCGGTCTGCTGATGGCAGTGATCAAGACAGCGTGGGAAACCTCGCACACGCATGTCGAGATCGACGACAAGGACGGAGGCCCCATCGTCGTGCACATCCTCGGCAACGCCACCTTCCTGCGGCTGCCGAAGTTGCTGGACCAGCTGGAGTCGCTGCCGCGCGACCGCGCCATGGAGCTGGACCTGCGGCGCTTGCGGCATCTGGACCAGGCCTGCGGCATGGCACTTGTCGGCTGGGCCGAGCGGCACAACGCGGAGGGAGTGACGCCGGTGAGAGTACAGCGAATGCCAGCCTGACCTGTTGCGGCATGTAAGTTCCTGAGGCGGCCCGGCCCCGGCCCTAACACCGGTTCCGGGCCTGCTCAAGGTCATGTGATCCTGCGTCCGCCTCTGCCGACTGCAGGGTGCAGGTCCTTGCGGTGGGCGAGGCGGGTCGGCGAGCTCCCTCGCGCGGCGGGGGCTGGACAGCGCGCGGGACTACGCCGCCCCGAAGCTGATCTGCGCGTGGCCGTCGCCGTCGGCGATGTACACCACGGCCTCGCCGTCCAGGATCACGCCGGGCGGGAGACTCATGGCGTCCAGGGCGAGATCCATCCAGCGCTGACGTCACGGCCGCTCCGACTGCAGTCGGACGTTATCCCGGTGCGCCACAGCACAGTCCGGTGGGCTTCGACCTTGATCTCATACGCCCACGGCCCGATCGGCAGCTGCGGCACGGGCCGCGCTGAGGGACCGGGCCCTGCAGTGAAATTCACCCTGCGCCGTCAACTCGCCAGCGGGCAGCGTCCCGGGCTATGCACATCGATCTCGACACCGCTCAGGCGTGGGAGCGGCTGCGAGCCGGCCGCTGGAATCCACCGGGCAGAGCCGACGCCGGCTCCCGCCGCAAGCTACGCGGCAGACCTCGAACAGGCGGAGCAGACGTTCCGGGCCGCCGCCGCTAGGAACCGCGACCCGTCCCATGCAGGTCTTCTACGGCCTCACCCAGGCCGGCCGCGCCATTGCGGCCGCCGCGGTGACCCTCAAGGGCCAAGACTGGAACCTCGCCTCCCACGGTATCAAGGCCACAGGGTTCCACCTGCCCTTCCCCGACATCGAGATCCGCACCGACCAGCCCGGCACCCAGGACAGTTTCGTGAAGGTCAGCGAAGTCCTCGACTCCCCGGTGTGGCAGAGGGACCCGGTGCGCTCGGAGGACGTGTGGGCCTCTTGCCCCCGAACCACCGCTACCCCCTCACCGCCAGAGATCGGCTCACTCCGCTGTACGCGGACGAAATGAGTCTGGGCACGCACGAGCGCTCTCTGCTGAGCGTCCACGTGTGCTACTTCCCCAACCGGTCATCGACGCCGGCACCCGCGGTGTGCTCGGAGACCAGGGCTGCGATGGCCAGGTGGGTCTCATCGTGGCATTCACGGCGGGCGAGGGACCGCTGGAAGGGCAGCCACTGCTGGTGCTCTGCGTTCGAGTGCTCGACGCAGATTCGCTCGGAGGACTGCTGCTTGCGGGCATCCTTCCAGGCGGTGATCTCCTTGGCCGGGGCGTCTTTCTGCTGTACAGGGGTGGTGGGCTGGCTCTCGGCGTTGTGGGCAGGGACAGGCGGGTCCAGAAGCGCCCGGGCACGCTTGGAGCTGAGACTGAGGCGCTGCAGGGCTTGAGCCCGGCCCAGGCCGAGACGAGTGAGGAATTCGATTTCATAACGCAGTAGTTCAGGTGTCCATACCCGGGTTTGTCTGTGTGTGCGAGTGCCGGACGGGAATTCGGCGGGATGGTCGATGGTGTGCTCTTCCCAGGCCAGTGGTGGCGCCCAGCCCTTGTCTGCAGCGCGCCTGCGCCCTGTGACGGAGGGGCCGGGGCGATGGGACAGTTCGCTCCAGGCTGCCAGGACCGAGCTCCGTTGAATCGAGGTAGATCTCTGGGTGCGGAGCAGATCGCACAGGGACCTGGGTGTGGTGCCCCCGGCCCGGCCGATGGATGCCAGGGTCCAGCCGAGAGCGCACAGGGCCTGGACACGTCGTATCAAGCCGGTGGTGGTGACGCCTGCGTGGCGAGGGAAGGCTGGTGCCGGCAGATCGGTCACTGCCAGCACTCGTGCCGCGATGTTGCGGTTGATACCGCGCGCGGGGTCTTGGGCGTGGTCGGCGAGAGCGGCGGCAAGGGTGGAAGGATTGACGCCTGCGGTCCGGGCGATGAGCGCGAGGCCAGCACCGTCGTAACGCAGTTGGAGATGGCGTACATGGGTGGCGACGGGTGCGGCATCGACAGTGTCACAGCGCCGCGCTTGTCCTTCGGGGAGAGGAGCGCCGCTGCCAAGGGCGAGGAGCCGATCGGCGGCCGAGGCCTGGATGCGGCGGGAGCGCCCGGCCTCCACGTCTTTGAGCGCCGCTGCCAGCGTGCTCGGTGTCATCCCCGCTGCCCGCGCCAGCACGGACATCGACAAGCCAGGGTGGGACGTCATCAGGTGGCGGATGTGCCGCATTGCGGGAGCAGCGTCGGTGGACCGGCCACCGTATCCGCATCCGGGCTGCGGCAGATCGGCCACCCCGACCGCCAGCAGCCTGTCCGCCAGCACGCGCGAGACCGCCCGACCTTCACCACCACCGCGAGCCGCATCATGCAACAGCGACTTCACCGTCGAAGCGGCCACGCCAGCACACCGCGCGACCGCCGCCACCGACACGTCCGGACGCTGCTCCAGCAGACCCTGGACATGAACGAACACCGGCCGCGCGCTGACGCGACCGTTACCCGAGGCAGGGATGGAAGCCAAAGAGTTAACCAGTTCGTGGGACACGGGAGCAGCCAGGCATGGGCGCGGGCACTCTTCGCCCGCCGCGCGGCACTCACCGGCCCGACTTTACACAGCGGATCCGCCGACTGCGGCGGGGATACCACCCGTTCAGCGGCGATGTACTCCTGCCGTCGCTGATAGAGGGCGGGGATTGTGATCGGGCGGGTGCGTGGTGGGTTGTGCGTCATCGAGGCAGGACAGGCGCGATCGGTACGGGTTGGCCTCGTGCCGCCTCAAGGAGACGGGGCTCGTCTCCACTAGCCAGGGACCCCGCTGCGTCGCATTCTTTGCATGCTGTTGTGCGAGGCTGGCCAAGCCCGGTGAGGGCCTGTTCCCGGTTCAGCCTCTGTCCGCCGGGTGCGCAGCCGATGACGTGGACGAGCGTGGCGCCTGGATGGCCAGGTCGATGTGGCAGATGGTGAACCATCCAGGCCGGCTCCACATTCCTGGTCAGGACGCTGGCTGCCGAGGACAGGCGATAGTGGGTACCTGCCCGAAGGAGACACCCAGAACAGGCGTGCTTGCGCGGGACTTATCCAGGCCCGATGCTCGACCGGTTCCACACCATCGCTCGCGCTGCCCGGCCACATCATGACGCCGATGTGATATCGCCAGCCGTCCCGCACCTGCCGACGGGCATGAAGCCGCGCTCGTAGCTCCTGGCTATCTGGCAGCACGACAACAATGGGCGGCGGCTGAGGGCTCTCGTCCTGGTTCACACGGTCACACCGCCGTCAACGATGACCAGGGCCCCTGATGGGCAGCTGATCTCTCCGAGCCTGAAGATCTCTTCCATGGCGCGCGAGTCTACGATCGCCCCTCCGGCCGCCAGCATGCGCATCAGGACGATCCCGAGACATGAATGCCCGGGCTTGAGTGAGACGCATCGGCTCTCAGTGTCTCAGCCGAGTCCGGGCACTGCAGGTCAGGGCCCTGTCACGCCCGAACTTATCTGAGACAGGACACCTGCGCTTTGCTGGACACCTACTACTCATCTGCGCGTCGCACCGAGTGATTCATGCCTGATGCAGCAACAACTCTGCTATGCACCGGCGAGGGTCTCTGGCGCCGCTTGTTGCCGCAGCTAGGCTCGGTGACATCAAGCGTTGGATCACGATCAGGTTGGTGCAGTTGAGCATGGCCGACGTTCGCGACGCATCCTCAGAAGACCTGGGGGCCTACCTGACAACCGCCGAGTGCGCGGAGGCTCGCATCGCCTCCGAGATCCTCGGACCGATCCTGCAGCGCCAGTTCAGTAGACGGCTCAGCTACCTGCGCCGGCACTTTGACGACCGTCCTCGGAAGGCCCGCGAGATGCGTGCCTGGCTTCCGGCGCTTGATCCTTGTCGGCTACGCCGCTTCGCTGAACTGTCCGCCTTCGAGGCCGCAGCGCCGCACATCAACCCAGACACCGACTTCAGTGACTGGCAGTTTGGATGGAACCTCCTTCGCGTCTACCCCGGAGAACCTCCCCAGCAGTACCGGCCTGTTGCTGACCAACTGCGGACTCTCGGCCTGGTTGCCCGCCGCCGCAGCGCCTCCGGCGACCTGCCATCGCCAGTCCCCGCACAGCATCCGCCATCGCCTCGAATCGGCCGAGCCCGACGTGTGGCTTCCCGGCCGACAACCACCCTGGCCTCAAGCGATTGAGATGAAGCCGGGGGAGCGGACGACACACCGACAGCGACGGTCCTTGGCGTTGGTTGAGGACACCACGACTCGCTGAGCGGTGCTGCTGCGCAGTATTCGCACGACGTTGTCAGTCGTCGCCGTAGAGGGTGCGGATCACCTCGTTCCACTGCTCGGGCCGGGTCGCCTCGCAGCCAGGGCAGCACCGTCGGCTGATCTGCTCCCGCTGAACGAAGGGGGACTGGGAGGAGCGGACTTGGTACACGCCCACGAGCAGGAGCAATAGTCAAGAGTTGTGTGGATCACCTGGGAACCATGAGGAACGGAGCCGAAGGTTCCGGTACAGGTGACGGTTACCGACGCTGCTCCCAGTTGGCCCGAACGAGGTCGTACTCGACCTCGCCATGCTCGGATCCTGCGATTGCCTCCGGCCAGTCCCCGGTGAAGTGCCGGAGGCATGACAGGCCCGCCTTCTCCATCACACGCCGGGATCGCGTATTGACCGCCATGGTGTTGGCGGTGACCCGCTCTACGCCGAGGTCGGTGAACCCTTTGCTGATCAGGGCCCGAGATCCCTGCGTGGCGTAGCCCTTGCCCCAGGCGGCCTTGTTCAGCCGGTAGCCGAGCTCGACCACGACGGGGTTGTGGTCGTCAAGGGGGCGGAACTCGAACCAGCCCAGGAAGGTCCAGGTGGCCTTTTCCTCCGCGGCCCAGTAGCCACGGGTACCGAAGCACGGATAGTCGTGGAGGAGCCGTGGCAGGGTCTGCGTATGGATCGCCTCGCGGCTTGTTGGCCGGCCGCCGTTGATGAAGCGCATGACGTCGGGATCGTTGTCCAGTGCGAACAGGTCGTCAGCGTCGGTGTCGGTGAATGGGCGCAGCACGAGCTGTTCGGTTTCCAGGAAGACATGCATGCCGCGATCTTCACTACACGCGGCCGTGTCCGCCACCGGATAATGAAGGAAGGCCGGTGAGGGGGACCGCTCACGCAGCGAGGGTTTCGCAGCGTTCGACGAGGTGCCCGCGTTCGAAGCGGGCTCCGGCGCGAACCAGCGCGACAAGGTGGAGTGCGTTCACGGCCCGCCAGCGGGCCTGGGCGGACTCAATGAGCGAAGACCATGGCGTGGGCTGCAACCCTGCTGCCAGCGCCCTTGGTGACCTTCGTGCGCACGAGCCGGACCGTGGGGGAACGTCGACTCGATCGGATTCGTCGTCCGCAGATGGATCCAGTGTTTGCCGGGGAAGTCGTAGAACGCCAGCAGTTCGACATCGTCATTGACGAACTTCTTGACGGCCTTGGGGAACTTCCGCCACCGCGGTCCTCGTGGCCGCCACGGTGTTCTATACCGGATGGGATCTACTCGACGCCCGAGGACTCAAGCCCGAGCACCGCATCAATTCCAAGACTCTGTTCGACCTGGTGAAGCTGTCCACCAGCGTGGTCGCCGGGGCCCTGGTCGTGGCCTACCGGCGCCAGCGGATCGACGAGGGCGGCGCCTTGCGCGAGGACACCCGTCTACACACCGAACGCTTCACCGCCGCCGTCTCTCAGCTCGGCGATGACTCCGCCGCGATCCGCCTGGGCGGTGTACACACGCTGGCCGGCCTCGCCGACGACGCTCCCACCCGCGACATACGCCAGACGTGCATCGACGTCGTGTGCGCCTACCTCCGACTGCCCTACACCGCCGAGACCGGGCTATCAGCGAGCGATGCGGACCTGCGGGAGGTCCGGCACACTGTCATCCGCCTCATCCGCGACCACCTCCGCCTGCCCGCTAAACATCCACACTCCTGGCAGGGCCACGATTTCGACTTCACCGACGCCACGTTCGACGGCGGAGACTTCTCCAGGGCGACATTTTCCAGCAGCAGGGTCGACTTCGAGGGGCGAACGGCGACGTACCATCCAATCTGGTACCGCCGAACGGAGCACCGCGCCCAGGGTTGCACCTGCCCCCAACTTGGAGGACCAGCCGACTGCGACGCCAGAATCCCTGCGGACCGCTGAGCGGCTGGCAGGGAGGTCTTCCCTCTTGTCTGTCGTACCTCTCCGAAGGGTGTGATCCGAGCCAGGCGAGCAGACAGAGCGTGGAGAAACCGCGGGCGAACAGCCGCCGCCACAGCAGCAGTTCGCCCGGCGCGGCCGTCAGCGGCAGAGCGGGGCGCTCCGCGGCCGCGGGCGATGCCGCGCGGACCAGTGCAGCCTCGGGGACATCGACCGGTAACAGCGCCCGCAGTATCGGGCTGATGGACCGCAAGCTTGTCCTGCCCATGGACGAGATGTGGCAGGCCATAGCGGAGATGTATCTCGACAGTGCTCCGTGGATTTCGGTGGGAACGGGCGCCGTTTCGGCGAGTTCGGCAACCATTGATCGGGCGACCTGCCGGTCGGGGCGAAGTTTACGGGGATGCCGCCGCGGGAGCGTCGAGAGCTGTTGCGTGCGGGCCTGGGGCTGCCTGCCTGACAAGGTGCGGCCAGGGTTTCACACCCGGCTATGCCCTGGGGCGGATGCCGTAGAGCTGTCCGATGCGAGGCCGGGACAGCCAGTGCTGGTGTCGGCGTCGCACCGGATTCGCGGAAGCTGGTGCTGTATCGGCGGACACTGCCCTTCTCGGGCAGAGCATCAGCGGTGCCACTCGCGAGCCGTGGCCGCCTGCCCTTGGCCGACCGTCGACTGTCCGTGACGCTCAACAGCGGGTATCACGGGGGCGCCCATGCGCCTGGTGGCGCTCGCGGGCGGGTAACTGGGCGCGGTACCGACGGAGGAATCCGATCCCGAGGTTGTCCGAATGCCGGGTGTCGCAGTGGGGATCTGCTCGACGAGCCTGGCCGGGCCAGGGGTCGGCGTCGGAGCCTCTTGCACGTCCACGATCTGGTCCATACGGATCACGATGTTTCGCCGGTTGGGGTCGTGTCCCTCGAAGTCCCAGTCCGTGCTCCACAGTTCCTGACTGCGGCCACCACCGGCGCACGCGGAGACGGGACCAGGGGTGACCCGGATGTTGGGCCGCCATCCCCTGCCCCAGTGGTTGTGCTCCAGCGACAGGCTCCACGTGCGCTCGTCGATGACGCGGGAGGCCCCCTCGTTGCCAGGAATGATCACAGTTCCCATGGCGGTCCTGACAACCACCCGCTGGTCGAACATGGCGGACTTGGTGACGACCCTAATCTGCCAAGGGCCATGGAAGGTGATCACAGGATCCTCCTGAGGCAACTTGTCTGGACGATGGAAAGGGACATCAGGTCCGGCTGCTGACTGGCTCACCCGGATAAACGGTCACGGCCGGCCCACGGTTCACCGGTCTGCCTTTGCTGAGACTCAGGGTCCCCTGAGGCGTGCCCGTGCTTGCAGCGGATTGGCGCCGATCTTCGTCGGATGGGAATCCGAGCCCGGCAACCCTCGAGGAAGTCGGCGAACACTGGGCCCGGGAGCTGTGGCAGCAAGTCCACCGCTGAGTGTGCTTGTGAGCAGCGTTCGGCCGTCACCGGTCATCAGGTCTGCCGGCCGCCACAGCGCTGGCACGAGGTCAGTACGGTCACACCGCGCTGCTCGGCTTCCTGTAGGAGGCGGGCAACGGTGTTGCCGGGCACCTCGGAGACTTGCCATGAGCCGCTGCTGACCACGACTCTGCCGTGCTCCGGGACCACCGGGCACTGCGACGCGCGGACGCTGAGGCCCCCTGGCGTCCGGTGAAGCGTGTGAGTTCCGCGAGCAGGAACAGCCCCTCCGGTACAGTCAGGGAAAAGCGGGGCGGTGGTGTTGGAGAACACCACCGCAGCCTTATCGGGCGCAGCAGCGCTCGCCGGTCAACCTTGGCGTCAGGTAGCTGGCCGCCGATCTCGACGTCCCGAAAGTACAGGTATTGCTCGAGAGCGAGATGTCGGATGTCCATGCCCGCCCGGACGCGCGGCACAAGCGCGTTCCGTCCCCGGGCCGCCAGTCTGACCGGCCGGTGCGTCAGATGCCCGCGGTCAACCAAGAAGCCATAGAGGTCGTCCAGGACGAACGATTCCTTGCCCCACGTCGATGCGCCGACCGGCTTCCTCTGCCAGAGAGTCCGCTGGTTGCGCTAGGCGACGACGTCCGACTCGGTCGTTGACAGCACGTCACTGTCCGAGCTGGCCAGGTAGCCGTCTGCTCGGCCGACGATCCGCCCGTACTCTTTCATTGTGTCCTCGTCGAGCATGGCTGTGGCCAGGTACCGGCCCAGTCGCACAGAGGCGGCAACGGCCTCATCGTCTCTTCGTCGAGGAAGACCCGGCGTGCCGTCGAGCACACCCCGCCGCCGGGTGTAGTTGCCTGCCCCCGATGCACCTGCCTCGGTCGTTCTGGGGGCCGCCTGTGGCCGCCTCGACATCCCGCCCGCCTCACCCGGCCGTCTGAGCCGACGCCGCGAACCTTGGCGGAGTGCGGTGCCGGCCGCCTGGTGGGTCACCGTCACATCTCTCACGGATTCGTCACCTGGGACCGTATCTGCCCGTGGCCGCAACCTACTGCCCAACGGGCAGGCGGGTAGCACATAGTGGACCGACCCACCGACCCACCGACCCACCGACCCACCGACCCACCGACCCACCGACCCACCGACCCACCGACCCACCGACCCACCGACCCACCGACCCACCGACCCACCGACCCACCGACCCACCGACCCACCGACCCACCGACCCACCGACCCACCGACCCACCGAGCAACCATGAATGGATGGCCCGTGACGACCGTGCACAGTGAATCCTCCACCGAGCGTATCCCCGGACGGTCCTGGACGGTCCGGCTCGTCGGTTACACCGACCGCTCCGCCACCATTACCTGCAGCACCGCGGGATGTCGGATGCCAGCGAGGTCCAAGGACCTGGTGGCGCTGCGCACCTTTGCTGCCCGGCACGCTATGGCCCACGCGAAGGCGGCCGCGATCCGCGCCAACGCTTCCTGCCACTGCTACGCCCAGCGATGCGCTGCCCATCCGGACGCCAAAGTGCACTGCGCCGGTGGCATGGTGATGATCGGGCGTCACGACCCGGTGGTGGGGCGGGTATGGACCGTCGAAGAGGTCTGCGAGACGTGCGCCCGGCTGATTCCGCATGCCACGGTCATCGCCCGCGCCGTTCCGGCCCGGCCTGCCGCCGCGCAGCCTTCCGCGCAGTCCGTCCCGAAGGTTCCGGCACCGGCACGTCCTGCGGTGGCGGGCGGTTTCTCCTCGGCCGGCGCCGAAGCCAAAGAGGGGCCCGCGGCACCTCGGCGCTCTCGCAGTGTGGCGCGGCGACCTGGCCGGGACAGCTTTGGCCAGGGGCGCTGAACAGCGCAGCCCCCGGCGGGTACCGGCATGGCCTCACACGGAACCGCGGCGTGAGGCCGCGCCGAGAATGTGCCGAGCCTGAGGGAAGACCACCGGCCAAGAGCTGGTCAGTAGGACCGCGGCCCGGCATCATGGCGCAGCTCACATCATCACCACATGAGACATCCTCTAAGACCAATGCCGTTGCTTTTGCCGTGAGCGTAGGCTGGCTGGCAGTGGGTCCCGGGGGTGGTGTGGGTGGCTGCGAGTGCGTCTGACTTATCGGGTCTTGGTCTGTTGACCTGGGTGTATCCGCCGGGGTTGGTGGACCGGGTGGTGGCGGCGTGCGGACGTTCAGAGCAACGTAGGCGACTGCTTCCTGCGCGGTTGGTCGTGTACTTCGTATTAGGGCTGGCACTGTTCTCGCCTGCTCCCTATCTCGAGGTCATGCGGCATCTGGTCGCGGGTCTGCGGGGGCTGGGACTGCTGGGTAAATGGCACGTTCCGGCGAAGTCTTCGCTGTTCAGAGCCCGGCAACGGCTCGGCTTCGAACCGCTCCAGGTGCTGTTCGCGGCGACTGCAAAGCCGATGGCCAACGAGTCGACGCCTGGCGCATTCTGGCGGGGCCTGCGGCTGCTGGCCGTCGACGGGACCTGCTGGGACGTAGCCGATACCGAAGCCAACCAGGCCGCCTTCGGCCGTCCCGGCAACGGCCGCGGAACCAGGCGCAGTGCATTTGTCCAGGTGCGGATGGCGGCCCTGGTGGAAGTAGGCAGCCATGCGGTGCTGGACGCGGAACTCGCCGGCTGCCGGACCGGTGAAGTCACCCTCGTCGGCCGCCTGCCCCGGTCCTGCGGCGCAGGCCAGCTGGTCCTGGCCGACCGCGGGTTCCTCGGCGTCCCGCTGTGGCGAGCCTTCACCGCCACCGGGGCTGACCTGCTGTGGCGGGTGCCGGCCAACCGCGTCCTGCCCGTCCGCAAGCTGCTTCGTGACGGATCATGGCTCTCCGACATCCACGCCGGCACCGACCCTGCGAAACGAGACCCGGTGCAGGTCCGCGTCCTTGCCTACCAACTCAAAGACACCGGCAGCGCCGCTGGACCAGACGGCTACCGCCTGGTCACCACTCTTCTGGACCCCCGCCGCTATCCAGCCAGGCAGCTGGCCGCGCTCTACCGTGAGCGCTGGGAAATCGAATCTGTCTTCGCCGAGATCAAGACCTGCCAGCGCGGCGCGAAGGTGGTCCTCAGCAGCAAGACACCCGACGGTGTCCTCCAACAGATCTGGGCTCACCTCCTGGTCCACCACGCGCTGCGGGAACTGATGCTGAGAACCGCAGCCACACGCCAACTCGACCCTGACCGCATCTCTTTCACCGAGACCCTGCGCTCCGCCCGGCGCAGTGTGACTGTCACCCCGGGCGGTTTTTCCCCCTGAACTTCTGGTCCAAGCACTGCAAGTACTCCAAGAGGACCTGCTGGAAAGACTCCTGCCCGCCAGACGGCCCAGGAGCCAGCCCCGTGTCGTCAAGCGCAAGATGTCCAACTACTGGCTCAAACGAGCTGAGCACTACACATGGCCCCAACCCACCCACACCGGCACCCAAGCCATCCGCATCAGACGACCCAGATCTCCAGACCCGTAAAGCAACGGCATTGCCTCTAAGACAGTGTCCTACATGGCTGTTGGTCGTTGAGGAGGACATGGGGAGTAGTGGGTGGGGTTGGATCGTTCCGGACGGTTTGTGGGAGATCACGAGGCCGTTATTGCCGCCGGCTCGTGTGCGGCCGCAGGGTGGTGGGGTGGCAAACATCGATGATGAGGCGGTGTTCGCCGCGATCATCTACGTGCTGGTCAGCGGCTGCGCCTGGCGTGCGCTGCCGCCCTGTTTCGGGGCGTCTAAGTCGACGGTGCATCGTCGGTTCGTGATCTGGTCGCGGGCCGGAGTGTGGGGCCGGCTGCACCAGAAGGTGTTGCAACTCCTAGACGAACAAGGGTTGGTCGATCTCTCTCGCGTGGTCCTGGACTCCGCCCATGTGCGCGCTAAAAAAGGGGCGAACTTGCAGGTCCGAGTCCCGTGGACCGGGGTAAGCCAGGTTCCAAGATGCACGTCCTGTCCGACGCGGAAGGACTGCCCCTACGCGTCGGGCTCTCCGCGGCCAACACCCACGACAGCCAGGCGCTGAAGCCGATGCTGTCCCACTTCCACATGGGACACGAATTCCACGCAGCCGAATCCAAGCCCCAACGTCTCCACGCGGACAAGGCGTACGACGTCCCTCACCTGCGAAAATGGCTATGGGGCAAGCGCATCGGAGTCCGGATTGCCCGCAAGGGTATTGAGTCCAGCGAACGATTAGGACGCCGGCGATGGGTCATCGAGCGGACCATGTCCTGGCTAACCGGCTACCACAGACTCAACCACCGCTACGAACGCTATCCCCGCAACTACCTGGCCTTTCTCGGCCTCGCCGCCGCCCTCTGCTGCTACAAACGCTTCCTCAAACTCACCATGTAGGACACCGTCTAAGAAGCCGTTGTCTTTCCGAGAGTGACGGATGAGTTTGCGCTGGTCAGGTGTAGGTGCGGTGTCTCGGCGGCAGGGACGAGGTGTTGTGTCGTCTCTCTGGTGGAGGTGCCGGGATGCCGTCGGTGATGGGGTTGTTGGAGGAGCGTGAACGCGGCGCTCGGCAGCGGGTGGAGGCTCTTCAGGCCGAGCTGCGGGGGGCCGAGGCCGTGTGGAAGCGGTTCGTGGTCGCCCGTGAGACGGTGGGCGAGGTTCTGGCGGAGCCTCGCAGAGGCGAGGACGTGCCGCCGATCGCGGTGGCCGGCGAAGAGTCGGTGCAGGTCCCGGCAGCAGTGCCCGGTTCGGTGGTGCCGCACTGGCGGGAAGAGCTTGCCCCGACTGTTCTGGCGCCGGACTACCAGCGGATCATGGATGCCTTGGCCGGTGGGAGCGGAACGTGCGGGGAGGCGATGGACTGCCGGCAACTCGCGGCGGCACTCGGGCTGGAGCCGGTCCCGGCGAAGGTCGAAGGGGTGCGGTCGAAGGCGAAGCGCCTGGCCGCACGAGGCTGGCTGGCGGAGGAACGTCCGGGGCTGTTCAGCGTGCCCGTCGCGCGAGCCGGCGGCTCATGACCATGCTCATCGACCAACGGATCACCGCCTCCGAGGTGTCGGTGCGCGTCTCGTAGTCGCGGGCCAGCCGACGTGAGTGCATCAGCCACGCGAACGTGCGCTCCACCAGCCACCTCTTCGGCAGCACTCTGAAGCCGCTCGTGTCGTCGCTGCGTCGCACCACTGTCAGCGCGACGCGCAGGGCATCGCGGGTGAAGTTGACCAGGCGTCCGGTATAGCCTCCGTCGGCCCACACGCGCGTGACGCGCCAGTGCCGCTCGCGCAGTCGGACCAGCAGTGTCTGCCCCGCGTCCCGGTCAGTGACCGAGGCCGCGGTCACCATCACGGCCAGCAACAGTCCGAGGGTGTCCACCACGATGTGCCGCTTGCGGCCATTGACCTTCTTCCCGCCGTCGAAACCCCTGCTCGCGGCAGGCACCGATGCGGCTCCCTTCACCGACTGCGCGTCGATGATGCCCGCCGTCGGCTCCGGGTCCCGGCCTGCAACCATGCGGACCCGCTCGCGAAGCCGGTCGTGGAACTCGGCGGTCAGGCCCTTGTCCCGCCAGCGCCGGAAGAAGGCATAGACGCGGTCCCACACGGGGAAGTCCGCGGGAATGGCCCGCCAGGTGATGCCGCCCGCGACCAGGTAGCGCACCGCGTCGACCATTTGGCGGTGGCAATAGCTCTCCGGTTGGCCGCCGCGGCCCTCCAACCAGCCGGGGACGGGCATCGCGTCGCGTACGACCGCCCACTCCGCATCGCTCATGTCGGACGGATACCTCGGGCGCCTGTACGGCCGGTCCCCGGCGTTCCCGAACCGGTGAGCGAGGCAATCACACGTCAGAGAAGCCGGGTTGGACGACATCGGCGTCGGCACGGAAGACTGCAGCACCAGGGGCCTCCTGTTGCTCGGTTGGATTCGACACCCACGAGCTGTGCGGGAGGCCCCGCTTTCATGCCCGGCCAGCCAGAAGACCACCCGACCGAGTCGACGACCTCGAACTCACGCTCACCAAGATCGATAGAGCAACGGCTTCTAAATCAAATGCCCTCTGAAAACCGACTGGGACGGCCACTCGGCGAGTGACCATGAGTCACTGGCTTCCGTTCTCGAATATGGTCCTGTCTGGGTACAGCACCAACTCGGTGGGCCAGCGACCGTCCCAAAGGTGGCCGGGCCCGTGATAGCGGGAGGATTCGTAATGCCATGCGACATTGCCAGCCATCATGTAACCCACCCCTTCGAGATACCGGTGCACAGCGTTGCCCAACGGATGGTGCCGGTAGCGCGCCCGCAACACTCGGCATGCGCGACGGTAGTCGTCGTCGGCCACCTTGATCCGATCCAGCATCACATCGGCGGCTGCCTGCGCAGATAGGTCATCATGGAGCATCAGGGAAAACATCAGGTTCATGCAGTCACCGGATGCCATTTCCTTACGCGCTGACAACAAGTCGTTAACCAGCACGACGTGCGTCCCAGCAATGCGCCACAGACCTGCCAGATCACCATCGCGTTCCATTAGGATGGTCAGATCGATGCCCAGACCAAATTCGATGGGAACCATGATCGTCTCGCCGCCGGTAGAAAGACGGCGCAGAGGAAAACAGACGTCTGGATGGATGGGATATCCGGTAGCCCGCAGGGCGTTCTCCATTGCCAGAGCCTCGGCCCAGCGTCGCTGCGTGCGAGCGTGCCGGGTGCGAACACCCGAGGGCATTGCATCTGTCAGAGCTGCCCAAACGCCATTATAGGCGCTGGAGTAAGGGCTGGCGTCGTCACCTGTGCCGTCGAGCATTTGCATGAAGCCACGGTAGGTGCCCCAATCGTGGGCAGCTCGGTCATCGAGAGCGAACAACAAAGTGTATAGGCGGCTGATATGCCCCATGCGTGCGCTCGCGGCAGTGGGGTAGCACCAGCACGACCAGCGCGGGATCTTCTCCTGGATGAATGCATCTCTGCTCTCCTGGCTGGCGAAGGGAACTGAATCCCGCAGCCACGTGTGGTCAGCATCAGTCACGACGGCATGACTCGGGTGGATTCTCGCCTGCCCCGGAAATGGGATTGCAGAGATGTGAACGCGCGACCCGGGATCCATCAGCTCGGCCAGAGAGGCCATGACACTTCTCCATATCCCCGGATTCGGTTATAAAGCCGGGTCGGAAGTTGACGTCGCCAGAGCCCAACGCGAGACTCTGTGCATTGCCTTTGATGTCGTCACCCGATCGTGGGGTGCGTTGATATATCTTTGGATGGAGGCATCTGTCGGCTATGTTTAGATTCTCATTCGTGTTATCCCTAGATAATCTTTTCTGTTTGGTCCCAGTTGGTAGCGCAGGCGACGCCTCCCGTGTTCCAGCCCACCAGGAGACATGGATAGCCCACCGATCGAAAGGCGTGGCCGTTAGCCGCCTGGGTGGGTATCCATCGCTGGCCTGAGTCAGCGGTATTGCAGCTGGAAAGGTAGGTGTCGGCCCCGTTGGTGTCCAGGCGTGGCGAGATTGATGGGGCGCGGAATGATGGCTGGGTCGGTCTCCCGGTCAGTGGAACGAGTTCCTCCACTGACCGATAGGCCGCAGGTAGCCTGATTGACTGTGCGCCCACTGCCGCTCAGACACAGGCCTGGGTTCTGGTTCTTGAAATTGTGGACCCGGCCCTGTCGCGATTCGAGCTTTGCGCACGTCATCTCCGTCTCTTGTGCAGTCGGCGTGTGTCTGCCGATCACTACAACGTCGGGACGGACCCGGCGGTTCAACGACGAGATGGGCACGTTCCCGGGACCGCGGCGATAGGGTGCGGCCCTCGGCGTTGCTGCGCACGTACGGCTTAGACGGTGTCCTACATGGTGAGTTTGAGGAAGCGTTTGTAGCAGCAGAGGGCGGCGGCGAGGCCGAGAAAGGCCAGGTAGTTGCGGGGATAGCGTTCGTAGCGGTGGTTGAGTCTGTGGTAGCCGGTTAGCCAGGACATGGTCCGCTCGATGACCCATCGCCGGCGTCCTAATCGTTCGCTGGACTCAATACCCTTGCGGGCAATCCGGACTCCGATGCGCTTGCCCCATAGCCATTTTCGCAGGTGAGGGACGTCGTACGCCTTGTCCGCGTGGAGACGTTGGGGCTTGGATTCGGCTGCGTGGAATTCGTGTCCCATGTGGAAGTGGGACAGCATCGGCTTCAGCGCCTGGCTGTCGTGGGTGTTGGCCGCGGAGAGCCCGACGCGTAGGGGCAGTCCTTCCGCGTCGGACAGGACGTGCATCTTGGAACCTGGCTTACCCCGGTCCACGGGACTCGGACCTGCAAGTTCGCCCCTTTTTTAGCGCGCACATGGGCGGAGTCCAGGACCACGCGAGAGAGATCGACCAACCCTTGTTCGTCTAGGAGTTGCAACACCTTCTGGTGCAGCCGGCCCCACACTCCGGCCCGCGACCAGATCACGAACCGACGATGCACCGTCGACTTAGACGCCCCGAAACAGGGCGGCAGCGCACGCCAGGCGCAGCCGCTGACCAGCACGTAGATGATCGCGGCGAACACCGCCTCATCATCGATGTTTGCCACCCCACCACCCTGCGGCCGCACACGAGCCGGCGGCAATAACGGCCTCGTGATCTCCCACAAACCGTCCGGAACGATCCAACCCCACCCACTACTCCCCATGTCCTCCTCAACGACCAACAGCCATGTAGGACACTGTCTTAGACGGTGTCCTATGTGGTGAGTTTGAGGAAGCGTTTGTAGCAGCAGAGGGCGGCGGCGAGGCCGAGAAAGGCCAGGTAGTTGCGGGGATAGCGTTCGTAGCGGTGGTTGAGTCTGTGGTAGCCGGTTAGCCAGGACATGGTCCGCTCGATGACCCATCGCCGGCGTCCTAATCGTTCGCTGGACTCGATGCCTTTGCGGGCGATGCGCACGCCGATGCGTTTGCCCCGTAACCATTTTCGCAGGTGGGGGATGTCGTAGGCCTTGTCGGCGTGCGGGCGCTGGGGCTTGAAGTACCTGCCTCGGTGGGGGTCGTGTCTCCTTACGTTGTTGGTGGGTTGATTCCGGTCACTCGTAGGATCGGAAGGCCCAGGGATGCTGGGTGTGGCTGCGTGTCTCCAGCCCAGTGGTGGCTTCAAACGATTGGCCGCCTGGCCTCCCGCGACGACTCGACCACTCATTGGGATGCGCGCGACAGGGTAGCTCGGTAAGGACATGCTGGCGAAGTCGTCTGCTGGGACAAATACAGGCAACGATTTCGGGGGTGGCCGTGCCTGAGCTGTGGGCCGGTACGGACGCGGGCAAGGCCGAGCATCACTGCGTGGTGATTGACACCGACGCCAAGCGGGAGTTGTCGCGGCGGGTGGCCAACGACGAGGCCGCACTGCTCGAACTACTGAGGTTTTCAAGGTGGGGTCGGCGGGTTGAGGGGGTCGGGTGCATACGGCGGAAGCCGGACGGTGGTGAGCCAGTCGTGTTCGGCCTCGTACCGCTTCAGCCCCGCGGCCAGATGGGTGTTGAGATTGTCCCAGACCACCACGATCGGTCCGTCGAGCTGGATGTGTGCCCGCACCAGGAGGTCGCGATAGTCCTGCCACGAGAAGCTCTTGCGGGCGCCCTTGAGCAGGAGGTGCGTGCGGGGCCGGTGGATGAGACGGCTCTTCTCGCCGGCCTTGTAGCAACACAGCGCGGCAACCGAGGTCCGGCGGCGGGACCTGCCACGCACGCGGATGACGGGGGTGTGCCCGCGCCGGCCCCAGGTGCGGGCACGGGGCGGCGTCATCGAGAAACCGGCCTCGTCCTCGAAGACGATCCAGGCCCCAAAGGCCGCCGCGAGCCTTTTACCCGGGGCCAAACCTCCTTCTTCCACAGCTCCACCGCGTGCTCGTCACGCTCCAGTGCTCTGCGGGCGGGAGCCTGCCAGGACCAGCCGTGCCGTTTCAGCAGCCGCCACACCGTCGCCACCGACAGGCTCACTCGCAGCCGACGGCGGATCACCGCCTGGACCCGGACCAGGGTCCAGCGTTCGTCTTCGAAGCCGTGCGTCGCCGGGCCTTTGCCGAGTTCCTCCTCCAGCACGGCGAACTGGGCATCGGTGATGGTCGGTGAGTTCGCCGGACCCGCGGAACGCAGGCCCTCCATGCCGCCCTCGCGCCAGGCACGGCGCCAGCGTTCCACCGACCGCACGCTCACTCGCAAGTCCTTGGCGATCACCGAGGTCTTCTCACCCGCCGCGAACCGTTGCCCGGCCTGAAGCCGGATCTCCTCACGAAACGCCCGACGTTCAGCGGTCAGGCCCCCACCCTCCGAATACCTCACCCCACCGGCATACCGCAGGGATCACGAACCGTCACCACCCGACGACAACACGAAAACCTCAGTAATCCCTTCCGTGGGGGCCTGGTGAGTTGTATTGACGTTGCAACACGTGAGCAAGCAGATGTGCTACTTCCCAACGCCACCGTGCGGTAGCAGAGTTGGCGCGTCAGATGTATGGTCCAGCTGGATTCCAGCCAATCTCGGCTTGCTGGAGCGTACGTATGTGATGTGCCCGTCGGTGTCGGCTGCGTAGCTCGGTGGTTCCCCTTCCCGACGGAAGAAACGATTGGGGGCTCGAGCGTTCCCTGGAGGATGCCGAGGCGCCTACGCGAAAGGACGCTGCATCAAATATGCTGAGCACAAACAAGATGCCGAAGGCCCCGCAGGCTCTCCCGCTGGTGGGACACGCTTGGCAGTTCCTCAAAGACCCCCTCGGTTTCCTCCTGTCCCTGCCCTCGTACGGCAGTCTGGTCCGCATACAACTCGGCCCCGAGCCTGCCATCGTGGTCTGCGACCCGGAGCTCACGCGTCAAGTCCTGGTCGGCGACCGCACATTCGATAAGGGTGGGGCCTTCTTCGAGCGCGGACGAGAAATCGCGGGCAACGGGCTCGCGACGTGCCCCTATGGCCAACATCGGCGGCAGCGGAGGCTGGTGCAACCTGCCTTTCAGCAAGGCCGGATGCCCGTATACGCAGATGTGATGACCGCCTTCATCGCGGACATGGTCGAGGGCTGGCGCGATGAGCAGGTCCTCGACGTGCCCGCGGTCATGCATCAACTCTCCATGAAGGTGACCTGCGCGACGATGTTCGGCGCACAGCTGGACGCGTCCAGCCAGGCGGAGATGCTTGAGGATCTGCACATTCTCTTGTCGGGGATGTTCACCCGGACACTCCTGCCGCCGTTCCTGGACAAAGTACCCACCCGTGGCAACCTCCGGCATGAACGGGCACGCGCGCGCCTATACGAGACGATTGGCCGGATAGTCAAGGGCCGCCGCCGTGCCGGAATAGACGGGGACGATGTCCTGTCGACGCTGCTGGCCTCGTCTGACAACGCCGACGGCTCGGACGGCCTGTCAGACGCTGAAATCGCCAACCAAGTCGTGACGTTCTTCCTCGCCGGCACCGAAACCACCGCGAACACCCTGGCCTGGACCTTGCACCATCTGGCGTTGAATCCGGGCATCGAGAGTCGGCTTCAGGCTGAGACGAGCGCTGTATTGGCAGGCCGCTGCGCAACCTTCACGGATCTCCCCGCGCTGGAGCTGACCGGACGCGTCATCACCGAGACGATGCGGATGCGCCCCCTGCTGTGGCTGCTCACCCGCATCACGACCGACGACACCGAACTGGGCGGACATCGAATCCCGGCCGGGACCACCCTCATCTACAGTCCTTACCTCATTCATCACCGGTCGGACGCATATCCCGACCCGCACCGATTCGACCCAGACCGCTGGACTGACAAGGAAACCGCCAAGAAACCCCGTGGAAGTCTCATTCCTTTCGGCGGCGGCGCCCGCAAATGCATCGGCGACACGTTCGCCATCATGGAGGCCACCTTGGCACTGGCCTCCATCACAGCGCGGTGGCGCCTGGAACCAGTTGAAAACTCCCGCGTCCGCCCTGCGGTCCGGGCCACTCTGGTCCCCCGGGGGCTCCACATGCGCTGCGTAGCCCACTGAGCGTCTCTAGAACTCTGTGTGTGCCTGTGGTTTCCAGGCTTGTCGGGCGCGGCGTGGCCGGGTGTGGTCACCGTTATGGGGTCCGATCATCGGGGTGAGGGGGTGGGCTTGGCTTCGGTGGTGTGCAGGTGGTGGAAGCCGGTCCGCTCGGCGGCATGGGTGCGTCGTCGACATGTTCTGTGTGAGAGCCGCACCCGGCCGGAAGTTGGTCTTCTAAGGCTGTCCCGTAATCCCTGGCGGGCGCACGACGACAGCTACGGCACCTCGCCGCGTTGTCGGAACGCCCGAATACGACCGGTATGAGGACGCCCCTCCGCCTTGCGATGCACCGCATCTGACGCCGCGCGCTGATCCACCAGGGATTACGGGACAGCCCTTAGTGTTCTGAGTCATGAATTCCATGTAGATATGCAGGCTTGCTCTATGGCGCGGATGGGGCGGCCGAAGGCCGAGTTGACGTTGTCGGACGAGGAGCGGGCTGCGCTTGAGGGGTGGGTGCGGCGTCGTTCCACGCCGCAGGCGTGGGCGCTGAGGTGTCGGATCATCCTGGCTTGCGGTGAGGGTGCCTCGAACAAGGACGTGGCTGCTCAACTCGGCTCCACACCACAGGCGGTGGGCCGCTGGCGGGCCCGGTTCGTGCAGTACCGGATTGCCGGTCTCGGTGACATGCCGCGTTCGGGCGGCCCCAGGACGGTGACGGACGAGCAGGTGGCCGCGGTAGTCACCAGGACACTGGAATCCACTCCGAAGAACGCCACTCACTGGTCGACACGGTCGATGGCCACGGAGATGGGTCTTTCCCAGTCGTCGGTGTCACGGATCTGGCGGGCGTTCGGGCTGCAGCCGCACCGCTCGGAGACCTTCAAGCTGTCGACCGACCCGTACTTCGTCGACAAGGTCCACGATGTTGTCGGCCTCTACCTGGACCCGTCCGAGCGGGCGTTGGTGTTCTGCGTGGATGAGAAGTCGCAGATCCAGGCCCTGGACCGGTTCCAGCCCGTTCACCCCGCAGCTGCTCCTCACGTTTCTCGTCGCCGGCCAGGCGGGCGGGGGTGACGACGGGATCGGTCAGTCCAGCCGAGACAACGGTGCGGGTTGCTTCGTCGCGGGTTGCCGGCCTCGCCCGTTGGTGATGTGCACCGGAACGGCGAGGGCCGGCGCCGTTCCGGCTCTGGCGGACATGATCGACATGTTCCGCCAGCCCCGGCCGTTTCTTGCGGAACCTGTCGCCCGTCGTACCACCTGCCCTGCCCCCGAGCGGGACTATGGCGAGGACACTGTTACTGCAGCCGGCGGCGCCGGGCCAATGTTGTGGGCCAACGGAGGCCTGATTACGTGTGGTGTCTGCGCATGCGGTTGGCTTCAGAGCGATAGTGTTCCGCCTCCGCCTCGTTGCCCAGGTCGCTGAGCCGGTTGGCAAGATTGGTGAGGCAGTCGAGGAGGTCCGAGCGGTAGCGTTCGGGAAAGGCTATGTGGAGTGGGCGCAGGCAGCGGACGGCTTCTTCTGCGTGGGAGAGTGCCTCGTGAGGGCGGCGGTCCACGGCAAGTCGCGTGGCGAGGTTGTTCAGGGCGATTCCCAGATCGCCGCTGAAGCGGTCAGAGTTGGCCTCAACAAGGTGCCTGAGGTACGTCACGGCCGCCCTGGACGCTTGCATGGCTTCTGCCTGATGACCAGCTGCCGCCTGATAGACACTCAGGTTGTTCAAGGCGGTTGACAGGTCGCCGAGCACACCTGGGTTACCAGCCTGGATGAGGGCTTGGTACAGATCCACAGCTCCTGCGGCAGCCTCTGCAGCTTCGGTGGCGCGTTCATCCTCCCACGCGCGGTTCGCAAGGTTGCTCAGGGCTGTAGCCAGATCGGATATATACCGCCCCGGGTATGCCTCGGACAGAGCACGGAAAATATCGACGGCTTCGGCTGTCGTCTCACGTGCCAAATCACCGAGCTTGGAGGCCGCCAGAGCCTCCCCGAGATTGTTCAAGGCCGCGGCCAGCTCCGCCAACTCGGCATCACGCGTTTGCAGATCCGATCGGGTATTCACCCGCTCCCGCTTCAAGGTGACTGCCTCTCGGCCGTGTATCACGGCATCCTCGTGCCGACCGAGTTCCTTGCAGCGCACTGCAAGGTTGTTCAACGCTGAAGCGAGCTCTCCCACGTACCGGACAGGATCTGCCGCGAACAGTTCTCGGCGGAGCGCAACAGCCTCGTCCGCGGCGATCAATGCTTCGTCCAAGCGACCTACCGCGGCCAGGCGGTTTCCGAAATTATTCAGGGCTGACGCCAGGTTCTCCCGATAACGGTCATCGCGCTGCGCGACCCGGCGATGGGCTTCAACGGCCTCCTGCGTCAGCTCCAGTGCTTCATCATGCTGGCCCAGCACGAACAGATACACCCCGAGATTACTGAGCGCGGTTGCCAGCCCACCCTCATAGCGTGCTGCATCTGCCACGGCCAGACGCCGACGGATCTTCACCACATCTCTAGTCGGACCGACTGCCTCATCTGGCTGTCCGTCCCGATACCACTGCTGGCCCACTTCGCTCAGCTGCGAGGCGACATCAGCCAAGTACGCGAAGTCGGCCGGAGAATCAGCGGCCTCTAACCGGCGTCGCACTGGATCAGGCAGTCCCGTCCACGGCATGGACTCAGCTCCCACTCTTCGAACAAATCTGACTCGGCGTCCATTCGGCATCGCGGGAAGACTTCCATCACCCGAAATCCGAACGGATGATCACATCAATAACGTCAGCAAGCGCTTACGCGCGAGTTCGTTCTATACCGAGGGGCCGCCCGACTGCTGACCATATGCGCGGCTGACTCGAGTTGCTTGCCGCCGAGCAGGCGCAGCAATAGGCGGGCGGCGCACGTACAGCAGCGGTCAGGCACCGGTTCATCAGCCGCAGCAGCCCGGACGAGCAGGCCCCGCCACTGGCCCGGCTGCTGCGCGGCGGCGGTGGCCGCGGTGGCTCCGCCCGCCTGAAGTTCTACCTGTCGATGCTGTGGCTGTCCCGCAACGAAGACGCTTCTCTTAACACCTACCCCGCCCACCAGTGGGCCCTGCTCATGGGGCTCGACGCTCCGGAGCAGGGCGCGCCCTCCCACATCAGGCTGCTCAGCGACACCGGTGGCGGCAGGCCTTACCGGGCACCGGGCCTCGCCATGCGGAAGGCGACCAAGCAGGAGAAGGCCGCCAACCTCTACGTGCAGTTGGCGGCCGGCTTCTGGACCAAGGGCTGGGTGGCGCACCTGTCCGGGGCCGCCATCGCTATGTACCTCGTTCTGCTGCACGAGCAGATGGGCGAGGAGAACAAGTCCGTGTGGATCGCGCCCCGCATGGGCCAGGAGCGGTTCGATCTCAGCGACGAGACCCGGCGCAAGGGGCTGAAGGCGCTCGTCGATCAGAACCTGGCAGCGGTCCGCAAGCCCGCGGGTGCCCGCCCGGCCCCGGACATTGCCGCTCACCGTGTCCGCGCATGGGTGGACGCCATGGTCGGCCGCGTCGCGTACGGAATCGGCACTCACCAGGGCCAGCCTGTGTCGGTCGGTGTCGCTGACGCCCGTGCTCTCGCCGACGAGACCGCAACTGATGCCCAGTGCGAGGAGCTGCGGGCCGCCGTCACCGCGTACCTGACCCACGCCGAAGGCGAGCCGCGCACTCTCGCCCCAAGCAACGGCACGCGCCCGCCGCTGTTCACCTACGACGTGCTGGTTCTCCTGGACCTGCAGGACGGTGTGACGTGTCGGTACGGGAACCGGTCGCCGGAGTGGAGTGCATGGAGATCGACCCGCGTGAGCCGTGCGCCCAGGACGCGGAGGCCGAGGTGATCGAAGCCTCCATGGGCCTGCGCGGGCCGACCACCAACGAGGACGGCCGAGGCCCGGTGGACGTCTACGAGGTGACCGTGCTCCGCACCGAGAAGATCACCTTCCGCCTTCCCGCGGCCTCCGCACAGGACGCCGAGGAGCGCTACCTCCTGGACGGCGAGGAGAGCAGCAGCAAGACCGTCGGGCTGTGCGTCGACTCTGCCACACGTCTGGACCCCACACCGGCTTGACCCCCTACTGGGCCCGCGCCGGTGACGGCTGGCTTGGTGACCGATCCCTGGCACCGTGACCGTCCCCCGCCACTGACCCGTCCCCGGGCAGGCCCCGGTATCTGCCTCCTGGTGCCGGGGCTGCCCCATGCCTATATCCGTCCCGCCCGTGTTTTGTCAGGCGGCAGCCGGGCGAGGACACGCCGCCGTTGTCACTTGTTCTGCTCCCACACACAAACGCCGACAAAGGCACCGAAGAGCATGACGAGAGCAGCCTGGCTGTCTCCGAAGTACCAGACGAGTCCCACGAAGAGGGCAAGAGCGAGCAGGCTCCCTGCGAGGTTCGCTTGCCGCTGGGCCTTCGTCACCTGGTGTGGCCGGCGCCCCTTCTCCATCTGGGAGAGCTGCACAGCCGCGCACGGCCCACACAACGGAACGGAATGAGTACCGGTCAGCGTGACCGCGTCGGCCACGATTGTCTTCTTGCACGACTCCCGCAGCCGGTAGACGTGTGCGTGATCGCACGGACACCCGCACGTCCCTTTGCTGCTGTCAGTACGGATCTCGACACGATCCGGCTCCCAGCGTGGCTTCTCGTCATAGCCCTCGCTGCCGCGCGGTCGCTTCATGTGTGCTTCGACGCTCTCCATCCCCGCCCCCTCACCGATGACATTGGCGCCGAAGTCTCCCACGACCTCCCACTCCCCGACGGCGATGCGCTGGAGGAGGAGAACCCCCTGCGTTCGCTCAGCAGAGGACCAGCCTGTCGCTCTTCGACCGCGTATGACTCCCAGGCACCGAGCGGCAACCCACCCGCTCTGACGGACCTCGGTCACTTGCCCCGTTCTGCGGTGCTCTGTACGCCTCTTGTGGTCCTTACCCGACCGGCGGGCAAGCTGCGTCGGCCGGATCAGTGGACCACCCGCCCTGGCTGCCCGGCCGGACGTGGTGCCCCGCCATGAAAGGATCGCATCACGTCATGCGCACTCTGCTGCTCGACCGTTAAAACCACGGCGGCAACCTTCTGATCGAGGAGTCCTACGGGATCGAGGACGACGCCGACACAGGCGCCCTTGTCGACGGCCAGGACGGCACCGAGCGTATGGCCTGGTCCGCCACCTTCGACACCGTCAATCACCGCGAAGCCGTCGATACCGCCTACGAGGTGTACGTCTACTAGGAGAGCGACGGCAAGAACGTGGGCGGCACGCTCATCGACCCGACCACGGGACTCCGGCTCCGCAAGGGGTAGCCGCCACGCCGGGCCGCTCCGAACCCTCCGCCTTCCACCTTTCGGCCCAGGTTCTGTTCTCGCGGTGCCGGGCCGCCGTGTGTCCGGGCACCCTCGATGGCTCTTGCGGTCCTTACCCCACCCGCAGGGATGGTGCGCGGGTCGGGCCGGCGGGGTGGGGTGGGGTTTCCCGCCCCGCCGGCCTGGCTGACCGATCTCGATTCCGATCAGGAGGCACACCTGTGTTGTTCGCTGAACCCAAAGACCTGCACGAGGACCCGGAGGGCTGCGCCGAGTGGGCGTGGCGTTACGGCTACATCGAGCTCTCCTGCAACGTCATCCTCAAGACGCTGACGCCGGAGAGGAATGACCTCTTCCCGGCAGCGGTCTCCGGATGGACACGGGGAAGTGCTTATCGGCTGGCTCCGGCGTGGGCGTGGCGGCCGTCGTGGTGGGGGCCGTGCCAGTCGAGGCACAGCACCGTGGCGTCGTCGGGCAGGTGGCCGCCGCAGGCGTCGGTAACCGCTGCTGTCAGGACGCGCACGACCTCGCGGGGATGTTCGAAGGCGGTCTCGCGCATGAGGCCGGGCAGGTCGACGGACTCGGCTTGTCGTTCCTGCATGCCGTCGCTGTGGAGCAGGAGCCGGTCGCCGGGACGCAGGTCGAGGAACTGTACGTGGTACGGGGTGGGTCCGGGGGCGCCGAAGAGCAGGTCGACGTCCAGGCGCACCTCGTTCACCGTGCCGTCGCGCAGGAGCAGCGGCCAGGGGTGTCCGGCGTTGACGAGCTGTGCGCCGGTCCCGTCCAGGGCGATGCGCAGGAGCTGTCCGGTGGCCATGGTGTGGTGGCCGTGGTCGAGGAGAGCCTGGTGGATCCGGCGGGCCTGCTCGGTCAGGCTGGCGCCGTCGCGACGAGCGCCGCGCGAGGCGTTGACCAGGAGGGTGGCCATGAGTGCGGCGTCGACGTCGTGGCCCATGGCATCGGTGACGGAAAGATGCAGGGTGTCGTCGTCGAGGGCGTAGTCGTAGGTGTCCCCGGCGGCGTCGTCGGCCGGGACCAGGCACGCGGCGAGCACGAACTGTGCGGCTTCGCAGGAGGGCGCGTCGGGCAGGAGCTGGCGCTGGATCTCGGCGGCCAGGCTGAGAGGGGTAGCGCGCTGACCCCACCGGTAGAGGTCGGTGAAGCGGCGGTCGGTGACGATGATGTACGCCAGCGCGTGCGCGGCCTCGCCAACCTCGTCCAGGATCTCCTGGCTGACGTGCGGCAGGGACAACTCCAGGACGCCGATGGTGTCACCGCGGTTGGTCACCGGGGCGAACACCCGCTTTCCGCGCCCGGCGTCGGGGGCCCGCACCAGCTCCTGGGTGCGCAACACCTGGTCGTAGACGCTGCCGGCCAGCTGGATCTGATCGGCGTCGAGGCCGGCCCGCGGGGCGATACCCTCGTCGACCCGCACCATCTGCCGGCCAGCGACGCCGACGAACAGGAACGACACCGCCCGCGCGTCGAACCGGTCGCGTAGATTGCGCGCCACCACAGCGAGAGACGCCCCCGGTGCCGCGTCCTCCGCAGCGGCGAGCACCTCGGCCAGCCCGAACGGGTCGCCAAGCATCCTTGCCTCCGCTCATGCGAATGTCCCAGCCTGACCGCGGGCACTGCCCACATGCGATCTCACACCGGTTCCATCTCGGCGGCGGGCAGGCACGCCCAGTCCCTCGCATAAATGACCAGTTGCGAGAGTTTTGCGAACACCCCGGAGCCGATCGTGAATCCGCAGGTCGTCGTTCGCAGAGGTCCTCTCAAAACCGGTGAGTTGTGCGAGGCGGTTCTGAGACACTGCCGGGGTGGATCTGACGCCCGATCAAGCAGCAATCGCGGTAGAACGAAACGACTGTCCGAAGTGTGAAGCCCCGGCCGGCAGCGCATGCCGCACCCGCAGCGGAAAGTGCGCGACGAAGTACCACACCGCCCGCTTCATCCTCGTCCCCGCGCTCCGCGAGGAGCTTGAGGTGATCGTGCCGGAGGACCGCTGCCCGGGGCGGCCGTGGAAGCCGGGCCCGCCCGTCGAGGCGGCGCCAGCCACCGCGGTGGCGAAGCCCATCCGGATCGGGTACGCCCGCTGCTCGACCGCCCAGCAGGAACTCGCCTCCCAGCTCGCCGCGCTCGAACCGGTCTGCAAGCGGATCTTCTCCGAGAAGATCTCCACCCGGGTCAAGACCCGGCCCGAGCTGGAGAAGGCGCTGAAGCTGGCGTATGACATCAAGGAGGCGGCCCCCGACCAGGAGGTCATCCTCACCGTCCACGAGCTCAAGCGCCTCGCCTGCAACGCCGCCGAGCTCATGACCCTCTCCGGCCAGCTCCAGGACGCTGGCGTCCAACTCGAACTCCTCACCGGCCCGCTCACCGGCATCTATGACCCCAACGGCATGGGAGCGATGTTCTTCGCCGTGCTCGCCGTCGCCGCGCAGCTCGACCGCAACTACATCCGCGAGAAGACCCTCGAAGGCCGGCAGACCGCCGCCGCCAAGGGCAACCACGGCGGACGGCCCAAGGTCATCGACGACGACATGCTCACCTTCGCCGTCGCGCTGAAGAACAAGGGCGTCCCCGTCCCCGACATCGCAAAGAAGCTCACGATCAAGACGGGCAAGAACGCGGGGCGCCACCCCTCGGTCGCCTCGCTGTACCGGGCGCTCGCCGAAGCCGAGGAAACCGCCGAGCCCAACGAGGCACAAGTCATCAGCCCCCGCCGCCCGATCCGAGCCCGCATCACGGGCCCCGGCAGCGGCACCGACCCGGAGTTGATGGAACGGCTCACCGCACAGGTCCTCGACGGCGACACCGTGCTGGACGACCTGGCCCGCCAGGCCGAGGATAGCTCCGACGACGTGGTGGCCCAGCTGCTCGTGCAGGCTCGGAACGGAGACAACCAGTGATCCCCATGCCGCCCCATCGCTGGAAGGGCCCGGCGTCCTCGGCGCCACCGGACCCGGAGAACACGGTCTCTTCGGCCCTGGCCCGACCCCACGGAGCCTGAAGTGGACAACGCCGACCCCGGCCACAGCGCACCGGAGCGCTCTTCGCAGTAGGAGAACCCCAGCAAGATCAATCTCATCGGGATTTCCTGTACCTCAACTACTCACACCCGAGCCACTGTGGGGGGATTGCCTGTTCTGGGCTGACTGGGTGTTGTGCGCGTCTTGTGGTCTGCTGAACGTTTCAAAGAGACGTGTGGCGGACGCGCGGGTGGTGGCTGCCTGGCAGGCCGTGCACGTAGTGCTGTGAACAGTGTGCTTTCGGGTGGCGGTCATGTAGTGCTTCTACAAGTCGTTCATCATGATCGTGTTGCCCTGCGTGCGGGCTGCTGTCGAAGGCTGACGGCTGTCTGTCCGGAGCTGCTACGTCGCCCGATCTGGGCGCGTACGATCGCGTGCCTATGCGGGCCGCGTTGAGCTGTCATCGTGTGTGCGGTGAAGTTCGGGGCCGGGGGGTTGTGGTCGCCGGCTGAGAGATAGATCCGGGTGCTGGTGCGGCTCACCAGGGTCGGTGTGTGGGTCAGAGTGGGTGATCGTCGGGCTGTAGGTGCCGGCCAGGGCGTCCGCCGGGATGCCGCTCTGTGAGACTGCAGGACATCCGGGATCGACGATATGTTTTGGCGCCCGGTCGTTATGCCGGCGACGGCGACGGCGACAGCGACAGTGGCAGTGGCAGTGGCAGTGTGTGCGGCGCAGTCGGGCGAACTGGGGACCGCATGGGGACACTTACTGCTGGTCTGTTCGGTCTCCTGGACGAGGCACAGCGTGTGGGGGTCGAGTTGTGTCGGCGGCGGGGGCCTGCCGCCGGGGCGCTGTCGGCACGCCCGTAGGGTTTTGTCATGGGATTCACCGACGTCCGCGTTGACGGACTGGTCACGTTGGCTCGGTATGCGGTGGCCGACTGTCCGGTGGGGTTTTTGACGCCGGACCAGTGCCGGGCGCAGGGTCTTGTCCGTCCTCCCGGCGATCATGGGAAGGTGGATGGCTGGCTGGTCGAGGAGAGGGGTGCAGGGTTTGTGCATCGGCCGCTCCACGATCTGCGTGGCCTGGTTGCAGTGAGGTCGGGGGACCGCGGGGCCCGTTCCTGGGGTGCTGTCGTCCGTGACATGGCGCGTAAGCGCATCGCGATCGAGGCCAGGGAACTCGTTGCCCGCGCCGGGTACCGGGCAGGTGTGGTCGCGGACCGAACTCTGAGCGGCACAGTCGTCAGGCCGGAGGGGAGGCCTTACGCCTACGGCCACCCGCTGGTCGCCACGGTGCGCCAGACAGCCTGCTGCGGCCGTGTCTGCGAAGTCGCCGTGCGTTCCCTCTTCGACCTCATCGCCGTGCACCACCGGTTCCGTAGCGAGCCGGGTCCCACCTGCCTGCCCAGCGATCATCGGCGACCGGGAACTCACCCCCGGCGAGGTGGACCTGCTCCCTGCCGATCCGAGAACCCGGAAACCCTGTGCCGAGGACGACTGAGACACGGCCGGCCGGACCGCCGAGGAGGTCCGTGACCAGCGCGCCGTCACCCTGGCCGAGGCATACGCTCGCAACCCCGAACACTTCAGCCGCCGCCCCCTACCACCCGAGATACCCCTGGATCAACGACCCAGCCAGCTTCGGATACGGGCCGTACTCGGGAAGGTCGGTGACTGGGACGGCGAACGCGCCAATCGCCGCGGTGACTGTCGCGCACTGCCAGACGGCCACCATCCACACACAAATCCGCCAGGTCCAGGCCAGAGAACTCCCCTGTCACCGGCGGCCCGGCAGATGATCGCAGCCCTCACCCACGAGTCACAACTGCGCCGCAAGCTGCGCTGGAGCGACCAAGCACGAGTTCGAAGGCAGGCCACCGGTCAGTCGGGTGAACAACTCTGTGGGTCAATACATCTGGGCCGTCGCCGGGGTCTTCTTGTTCGGGTTGTCGGTGGCGGTTTCGGTTGTGGGTGTGATTTTGGTGGGTTTGGGTGCGGTGTACATCGCCGACCCCTGTTTCTTCTCCTTCTCGATGATCTTCTTGTTGGCGAGGCTGTCCAGGATGTTGCGTACCGTCTGGATGGTGGTCGCACGCTTGGGGTGGGCTGTCTCGAGGTCCGCATGGACCTCGCGGGTGATGCGGGGCTCACCGGCGTGCGCGAGGAGGAGTCCGAGGACGAGCTCGCTCAGCGAGGGCTCCGCAGCGTTCGTGGCGTCCGTCTTCGTGGCGGTCTTCTTCGCGGCAGCCTTCTTCGGCGCGGACTGTGTCACTTTGCCGGGGGCCTTGGCGCGCGCCGTCTTCTTCCCACGGGACGCAGCGGCGGTCGTCTTCGTCACCGTCTTATGCCGCGGAGGCGGAACAGCCTGGGTCGGGGCCGCCTCGGCCAGTGCGTCGGTCTTTAGGAGGGCAGGTGCGCTCTGCTGTTCAGCCGGCGGGCCCACCAGGCCCTGCATGTCGGACAACAACACCTCGTCCGCCTTGAGTTGCTTCAGCCTCCCCTGCAGCTCTGTGATCTGCGCGGCGATGCTTTCCTGCTCCTTGTGGTTGGCCTCACGGTCGGCGGCGAACTGCTGCGCGTACCTGTTCTGGATGGGGGTGTTCTTTGACGCGTCGGTCACAGCGGCTCGTTCTCCTCGTACCTGGTGTGTGGGCCGGATGCTACTCAATTCCAGGGCGTTTAGTTGTTATCCCGCACGATCTGCACTCTTGCGGGCATCACGGACGTAGTGCTGTCTGCTCGGGGCAGCGTGGCAGCGGCCCCCGTGGCCCGCCAGCCGATCCCGGAGGCGGAATAGGCTGAACGTCTGCTGCTGTGACGCAGCATCGACGGGGGAGGGGAAGACGATGGGCGAGACGGCCTACTGGAGTGAACGGGCAGCCTGCCGCAGCAGTGATCCGGAAGAGCTGTTCGACGCTGCGGCACGGCAGAACCGGGCCAAAGCTGTCTGCAACGGATGCGCGGTGCGCACCGAGTGCCTGGTCGAAGCCCTCGACAACCGCATCGAGTTCGGCGTGTGGGGCGGCATGACCGAACGGGAGCGCCGGGCACTGCTGCGCCGCCGCCCCGAGGTCACCTCGTGGCGGCAGATGCTGGAGGCGGCCCGCGTCGCCCACGGGCAACCACAGGCCAGCTGAGCGGCGTACTCACCGCGCTGCTGCCTCTCACCTCGCGGCCGGGGGTGTTTTCTCCCTGAGATGTCCGAGCCGGGGGAGAGCGAAACGCTTGGGGTGGAGGTTGGCCCGTGTGCAGCGGCCTGGTACTTGGTGGGATGAGTGGGTGCCGTCCTGTGAGAAATCCCTGTTGAGAATCTCCCGTCAGGAGAGCGCCTGGCCCACCGGTTGCCCTGCGCTCCTTTTGCCTGCATGACCGTGACCAGCCGCCCGAACAGCCCACCTGTGCGCGTGGCCGGGGCCCGCGACCTCCCGCACGGCTGGCGTGCCTGCCGGGGTCGGTGAGCGCGGGCAGGAGCAGGCGCGGCATGAGGGCCCCATCGGCAGTCGATCAAAGTATCCCTGCGACGAATACTTCCGGTATCCCGGCGCGATCCCCGAAAGACCTGAGCCCGGATCACCAAGCAACCTCGGGCACAGACTTGACGGCCCGTCCCCGGCGTGAAAGCAAGGTGGTCGGCCGGCGCAAGGCGCAGGGCCGCTCCAGAGACGGGTCACAGTATTCGCTGAACGAATACTTGAGCGCTGCGACTGCTCATCAGACCTCACCTCTTGTATTCGCGAGACGCATACTTTGCGAGAGCCCGAAGGGGGAAGGGCCGGATCCTGGAGTCCGCAGAGTATTCGTCTCACGAATGCTTCCCCTCTGTCTGTGGGGGTGCGACGTCAAGGACCAGGTCGGGGGCATGCGTGCGGAGAATGCTGCGCCCGGCATATATGCCCTGTGGGGGCATGTATGGCGGGCGTATGGGGTCGCAGAGAGCGGTGTGGTCAGCTGGCCTGGCGCAGGATGGGTATCGGGGACAGGGCGGTGAGGGGCTGGAAGCTGGCCGCGTGGACCTGCACGTCCCCGGGTGACCCGAGTTCCACGGGCCCGTTCCGGAACAGGGCCGGATCCAGGATGTGATTGTCCCAGCTGTGGGAGTGGTGGCGGGCGGACTAGGCGGCCTGGTCGCGCGAGGGCTGCTCGGCCGGGCGGGGAATCGCGGGTGTCTCGTTCAGGGGCGTTCCGGCCGGTGTGGGCAGGCTTCATTGAGGCGAAAGCGGCTCAGCCGTCGTTTGTTGAGAACTGCTCACAGCCATGGGTGGGACGGGATACTCGCGGTGTCGGTGGTGACGCACTCCGGGGCCAGGGTGACGCTCGGGGTGACGCACTTTCCGCGCTGCCATGACACATCTGACCTGCATTTTTTCTGCTGCCCGCTATCGAGGGGGTGACGCGGTGACGCACTTTTCGGCTATCTCTCTGTGTGAAAGAGAAAGATCAGGAGAGAGGTATGGAGAGATGTCCGCAAAGTGTGTCATTGCGTCACCGGCGACGTCGGATCCAGCAGATAACGGCACGTCAACTGGGGTATAGAGACTGAAGAGTGCGTCACCTTGTCGTCATCCCCTCATCGAGTGCGTCACCAGGGGACCGGTTGGGCAGGGCGAACGGGTCGCTGTCTCCTATCCCCTGGCGGGGCAGTGTGCGCTGGGTACATCGAGGCCGATGGCCAACCGCGCCGCGGGCAGGCTCCACACCATCACCGCCGGCCGGCTCGGGTCCCACCGGCCCAGGCCGCGCTCCCATATGAACGCCGGTCTGGCCGCGGTGACGGTTTTGCTGCGGGGGCGGGTGGTCTGGACGGACATGGTCCGAGGACGGACGTGCGACCTGACGGCGGCCCCGTAGTCCCGGGTCAGAACGCAGCACACCGGTTGGCGGAGTCGGCCCGTGAGACAGGCGCCAACGGCAGGGCGGGAGACATCGCCGCAGCGAGGGGTGCATGGTGCGGTTTCCTGCGCCACGCAGGGCAGGGTCTGCACCGTGGGGAGGCCGGGCGCCGGGAAGGACGGGCAAAGCGCCGCCGGAGCACCCCCCGAATGTCGGCGCCCCCCGGAAGACGGACCGCTGCCCGGGATACGGCACCCCTGGCCCTTCAGGTACCTACTAGGTACCATCAGGGTATGCCGTCCTTGAACATCACCTTCACCGACGACGAACTCGAAGCGGTCCGCGCCGCCGCGGCCGCCGAGGGCAAGTCCCTCAAGCAGTTCGTCCACGACCTGCCGCTGCGCGAACAGCAGCGCCTGCAGTTCGTCCGCTACGCCGTCTCCTGGGGCGAGCGGCACCGGGACGAGTTCGACGACGCCTTCCCCGACGAGATGCCGCCGGCCGGCCGCCGGCAGGGAGCCGAAGCTGCCTGATGGTCCTCTACATCGACGTCCCCTGGCTCCTGGACGTCCAGGAGCAGGCTGTTCCCGAAGACGTCGCGGTCGCCGACTACTCCGCTCTCGTCGCGGCTGTGGCCCGCCACAGGACCCGCATCCCGCGCCCCGCCACCGCCGAACCCGACGCAGCCTGGCGCGCTGCCGCTCTCCTGCACAGCCTGGTCCGGCTCCAGCCGCTGCCGTACCGCAACTCCCTCTACGCCTGTCAGGTCGCTGCGGCCTACATGCACGCCTCGGGCGAGGGCATCGACCCCCCATACGGTGCGCTGGTGGAACTGGTCCGCGGCATCCAGTCCGGCAAGGCAGGCGTCTACCAGGCAGGCGACCGCATCCGCTCCTGGCGCATCTGACGGCGTTGCCGGGGGTCTTCGCGCTGCGCGAGATCGCCCGCCGCAAGTTCGCGTACCTGGAGTGCCGGGCCGCGCGGGCAGGACCGCGTCACGGGGAGCGGGTCGGTGCGTGTTCGGGTGCCTTCCACGCGATGTGCTCGTACTGCCGACGGCGCCTGCGGCTGCGGCGCGCGGGGCGGCACCCGCCGGCCCGCTGGTGGCCTCGTCGCCCGTCGCGCTCAACTCGCCCGGCCAACTCCAACTCGCCGACCGAAGCGCTCGGTGAGGGCTTCGGTGCTGTGTCAGAGGCTGAGTTCTATGTAGTCGATGTCGGTGAATTCGACCAGGAGTCCGTCGGCACGGCGGCCGCGGTCCTTGAAGTACTCCTGTTGGAGTCCTTCGGCGAGGACGGCCTGGAGCTGCTGCTCCGGGGCGCCGGCGGCCTGTGCGTCGAAGAGGCGGGCTGCGTAGGTGGCGGGAAGGTGCTGGGTGATGCGCCGGATGCGTGCGTCGTCCGTGCTGCCCGGCGCGGCGGTGAACCCGAACCGCGCTCTGGTTTCCACGACGATGCCGGTGGAGACGGCCGCGTTCTTCTTCGCGTCCTCCTTCACCCGCGGCTGCCACCGTGTGCGGACCTCGTCGGCGAGCCGGGCGCCGAGCTGTGCCCGCGGCGTCTTGATCTGGTTCCTGGCGTACCGCTCGACGGTGCGCTGGGAGACCCCCAGCAAGTCGGCCACCGGCCTGGTGCCCTTGAGCCGTTTCACCAGGAACCGCACCTGCGCGCCCGCCGATCTCGGGATCGGCCGGGTGGCCGCGGCCGCTACTGCATGACCGAGGCTTTCGCTCACGACGCCCATCGGATGTTCCCGCTCCCCGCAGTTCTCAAGTCTGCTGTCGCCCGCACCCGTCGCCCGCCCCTGCGCCGATGCCCGCCGCGTTCCTTGATGCCCGAGGGCACGTGAACCTGCGACTGGGCGCGCAGCCCCCGTAGTGCATCGATTTCACCTGTGGTCTCATCGGCTGTCCACCGGGCAAGAGAGCCTGGTCGCGGCCCTCTTCGGCGGGGATCGGACGGACGGGACCGCTGCTTCCGCCGTTGCCTGGACAGGCTGGTAACAGATGTTACCATGTGGGGTATGGCCAAGACACAGCTGGGCGCACGCGTGGATCAGGATGTCGCGGAACTCGCGAAGAAGCGCGCCGCCGACCTCGGACTGAGCATCGGGGACTACCTCGCCCGTCTCGTGCAGGACGACGCCAGCGGCCTGCGCGCCCGCGCGGTGGACGCCGCCGCCCGCTTCCTGTCCGAGCACCAGGCGGTCTTCGACGAGGCCGAAGACGCCCAGCAGGCGCCTGCGGGAGCGCGCGCCGCGTGATGGAACTGCACATCGACGTTCCCTGGATCCTGCAGGTCGCCGAAGCGGCCGGCGCGGACGATCCCGCCCCCGACGACTACGGCGTCCCCATCGCCGCTGTCGCCCGCCACCGGGCCGAACTCTTCGAGCAGCCCGTCTACGACGGCCCCTACGCCAAAGCCGCAGCACTCGTGGACAACCTCGGCCGCTGCCGCTGGCTCGAGCGCTCCAACATGGCCGTGGCCGCCGCCACCGGCGTCATGTATCTCGAAGCCGCCGGTATCCCCGTGAAGCCCACCCGCGACGACGCCATCGCTCTCAAAGACCTCCTCCTCGATTCCGCCTGCACCGCCGCGAGGATCGCCGCGCTGCTGCGGACCTGGCCCACCACCACCTGACGCTCGCAGAACACGACGCCGCCCCGGGGCACCGGGAGCGGTACCGGTCATGCAAGGGCCGTTGAACGCCTCCTGTACTCGAGGCGTGCTCCGGAGGGACCGTGCAGTTCACCGTCTGGCGGGCGGCCACGCCGCTTTGGGCCGGCAGCGCATGGACCTCCCGTTCCCGATGAACAACCGCGCCCGCTACAGGCTGGGTCCGCCCCCGGGCACCGGGAGCGGTACCGGTCATGCAAGGGCCGTTGAACGCCTCCTGTACTCGAGGCGTGCTCCGGAGGGACCGTGCAGTTCACCGTCTGGCGGGCGGCCACGCCGCTTTGGGCCGGCAGCGCATGGACCTCCCGTTCCCGATGAACAACCGCGCCCGCTACAGGCTGGGTCCGATCGCGGCGGGTAGGACCCAGTTGCCCGAGGAGCTTGGGCGCCCGCTGACCGAGCTGCGCGGTTGTTTGTGGGGCCGAAGCACGTGCTGGACCGGGAAGCACGTGCTGGACCGGAGAGCGATGACACTCGGCTCGGGCTCCTGGAGCGGCTTCCCGCCTGGCGGGCCGCCGGGAAAATGGTTCGGCTGTCTGTCCCGCCTGGCGGGAGGCGCGGGATCTCGCTCTTTCCTTGCAGGTCAGGGGGTGTGGTGTGGTCTTCATGATGGATATCGCGAGGATCACTGCTGGGCAGATGTACCGGTACTACCTGCGTCAGGTCGTCGTCGGTGACGGCCGGCGCCCGCCCCGCGCACCGCTGAGGAAGGCTCAGGAAGAGGCTGGTGTCCCGGCCGGGCGATGGATGGGCCGGGGCCTTGTGGTGCTGGGTCTGGTGGCGGGGGAGGAGGTCACCGAGCGGCAGTTGCGGAACTTGTTCGGCGAGGGAGGCCGGCACCCGCACGCCGACCGGATCGAAGCCGACCGGTTGGCCGCGGGGGAGTCCCCGGCGGCGGCGTGGCGGTCCGGGGCGGTCGGGCGCCGGGTGAAGGTCACCGGACTGGATTTGGTGTTCCGGCCGCAGCCGACGATCTACCTGTTGTGGGCGCTGGGTGATGACGAGACCCGGCGGGCGATCGAGGCCGCGCACGAGCGCGCGATCGAGATGGTGCTGGAGTGGATCGAGGACCAGGTGGCGGTGATTCGGTTCGGCAGCGGTGGCATTCACTGCGTCCGGCCGCCCGGCGGTCTGGTTGCCGCGCGCTTTCGCCACTACGAGGCACGGTCCCAGATGCCGTTGCTGCATGACCATCTGCTGTTGTCGGTGAAGGGGCAGCGCCCGGACGGCACGTGGGGTTCTGTACACACAGAGGCCCTGTACGAGAACACCGTCGCCGCGTCCGCGCTCTACAACGAGCTCGTCATGGCTGAGGCCTGCGAGGCGTTGGGGTTGGCCTCTGAGCCGCGCACGGTCACGCCGGGCCGCCGACCGGTCATGGAGATCGCCGGGGTCCCGCATGAGCTGATCGGCTGGACCGCGCGGCGCGGCGAGCAGATCGCCGCCTGCCTGACGGAGCTGGAGGCCGAGTACGTCACCGCCGTCGACGACGACGGCGAGCTGAAGTTCCTGCCCGTCGTCTCCGAGCGGGCCCGCACCAGGCTGAACCGGATCGCCGCCCGCAAGACCCGGCCGCCCAAGCAGCGCGCCCGGCCGCTTGCTCAGCTGCGCGCCTGGTGGAAGGCGAGCGCCATCCTCAGCTCCGGGGTGGAGCTCAACGTCATCGAGTCCCTGCTCGAGCGCGCCCGCGCCGCGGCCGCCGTGATCCGGGCCCGTGTCGCCGCGGTGGTCGACGTCGCCCTGGCGGCCGTCGACGTCACCGCGCGCGTGTTCGTGATGAACGGCGGCGGCTGGTTCCACCGTCGGCACCTGCTTGCCGAAGCCCGCCGCCACCTCGCCCTCGTCCTGCGAGGCCGCCGCCACGAGCGTGGCCTGGACGAGCAGATCGTGGACGCCGCGCTCGCCGCGCACTGCACCGACATCACCGACGCGAGGACGTCGCGCGGCGCGCGCCCGGAGTACCGCCTCTACACCACCCGCTGGGCCCTCCCGGGCGCCGCTTTCGCCCGGCGCCCGCCGACCGACGTTCCCGAGCCGGACCGCAATCCCCCGGCCGGCCCCGGCGACCCGGCCGCACCCCGGCTTCCCCTGGAAGCGGGGCAGCAGGACATACCCCGGGTGCCGCTGCGCTACGACCGCGCCGTCATCGCCGGCGCGGTGCTGACGGCGCAGCTGCGGCCAGCCCGCCGCACCGGCCGGGATCCGTACGACGTGGCGGTCCACCAGCAGGCCGCGATGCCCGAGCAACTGGACGTCTTCGCCCAGGAGGAGGACCGCCCTGTCCTCAAGGCCCGCCGGGCCGTCGACCTGGACGCACTGCGCACCGACATGGAAACGCTGGAGTTGACTGCCGACCAGCTGCTTCGGTTCGAGCGGGCGGGCACGAAGCTGAACGCGGGGGCTCGCGAGCGGATGCACCAGGCCCCTGGTCTCCCCGACGAAACCGCACCGCGCCCGCACCGCGAGAACGACCAGCGTGCGCACCGCCCGCACCAGCCCGGCCCCGGCCAGAGTCCGGGTGCGCCCCGCTGAGCGCCGGGCAAGCCTCTGGTGGCTCCCTCCGTCAACGCGTGCGAACCCACTGGTCCGGCGGCTGGCGAGCTTTGGCCCCTGACCCGGGCAAGCCTGTGCCGACACGGGCGGGCAAGCCAAAGGTGAACCTGGGCAAGCCCGCACTGTCGGTGGTGGCTGGGAGCCTGGGACGTATGGACAGGGATGAGGAGTTGCTGCGCGGCCGGGTCTACGGCGCCGACCATGACGATCCCCGGCCCGGACCGCAGCCGGGACGCACCTACGCCGAGCTGGTCGGCGGGCCGCTGGACGGCCTGCTGCTCGACATCACCGGCTGGACGAAGGGCGAGATCGATACCGGTGTCGCCCTGATGACGGAGCTCGGGCAGTTCGGTGCTGGGGGGCGGGCGATGTATGACCCGCGCCCCGGCGACCGGCGCCGCTGGGACTGGTCCGGCGACACTCCCTGACCGGTCGCACGGCGACGGGTGACACCTGCGTCGCGTCGTTCGTTGACCTCATATGCCTGAACTGCCCTCCGTGAGGCGGAACGGGAGCGGCAGCGCCAGGAGCAGCGCGCCGAGCTGGACGCCAGGCGAAAGAGGCGCCGGCCCGCTGAACGGCGGCCCCTACCGACTGGACCCTCGCGAGGACTGGGAGAAGGAGAAAGTTCCGCCGGCCGACGGGGAACACTGCCCCAATTGCCGGAGGTGCCGAAGTGGCTGTTCGATGCCTTGGTGCGTCGTGGTCTGAGCCTGGTGGCCGCAAAGCTGAACGCCTTCGCCGGCGTCAACGTCCAGCGGGGGACAGTACGCCGTCCCTGTTCCGCCGGGTCGGGGAGCAGGAGCTTCGCGAGCGGTTGATCGCGGCGTCAGGCAGTCAGGTCCCTCAGCTCGTTCGCCAGGGTGTGCTGGGTTCGCGGGACATTCCGCCGTCCTGCGCCGTCGCCTGCTGGAGCTGTCCGGCAGGATCTGGTGGCACCCCTTCTGGACCACCGTCCCCGGCAGTGCGCCGGCTGCCCGGGTGGAGCTGCGTCGCTTCGCCCGTACACAGAGCTGCGGCGGGGGATCGGCATGAGCGGAGGCGGTGGGCTCTCGCCGAGGCAGGAGTCGATCCTGCGGGTCATCCGGAACTCGATCATCGAGTGTGGTGAGGGGCCGGCCGTGCGGCAGATCGGCGAGCGCGTCGGCCTGTCCAGCACCGGCACCGTCGCTCACCAGCTCGGCCGCCTCGAAGCACTCGGCCTCATCAGCCGCAGCGCTTGGCGCTGGCGCTCCTGCCGGCTCGGCACCTGAGTCGGTGGTGAGCTGTGTTGGCAGATACCTGTGTCGGGGCGCTGCTGTTGGTCAGGGGGTTGCGCGGAGGAGGACGAGTGATCCGTTGTAGGTCGGGCGGTTGCGGAGGTGGCCGAAGGCCTCATCCCAGGTGCCTGAGCCGAGGGCGCGGCGCAGGGAGGTGTCGAAGGCTTGGCGGGCATGGTCGTCGATGAAGCTCCAGGCCGAGCAGGCTTGTCGGGCTGCGGGGTTGAGGAGGAGTTCGGGGCGGCCGTAATAGGCCTCGTTGAAGCCGTCGGTGCAGTCCAGCGGGATGGGGACGGACTGGATGGTGGTGGTGCCGCCGAGAGCGGCGGTGAGTTGGCCGAGGGGCGGGTAGCGGCGGGCTTCGGTGTCGAGGACGTCGGGGGCGTACTCGTAGAGCCAGAAGTCGCGTACGCGGGCCGGGTCGCAGGTCAGTACGACGACGGGGCCGCGGGTGACACGTCGCATCTCGCGTAGTCCGGCGGTGGCATCGGACCACTGGTGGACGCTGAAGAGGGTCATCGATGCGTCGAAGTGTCCGTCGGGGAAGGGGAGGTCTTCGGCGACGGCGTCGACGGCGGTGGCGAGTTCGGCCGGCCGCTGGGCTCGCATGGCCAGTGAGGGTTCGACCGCGGTGATCGTGTGCGCGGCGGTCTCGTACGATCCGGTGCCCGCACCGACGTTGAGGACGGTGCGCGCACCGCCGAGGGCCTGGGCGATGACGTGGGCGATGCGTTCGTCGGGGCGGCGCCAAGCGGCGTAGGCGGCACCGATGGTGCCGTAGTCGACGTCGCCGACGCTGCCGTCGTGGGTGCGCATGACCATGGGGGACCTCGCCTTGTGGGTCTGGCCGGGGCGGCGGCATCCGCGTCCCGGACAACGCTTGGTCGGCGTGCCCCTGGGGTTTGCCCGCGAAGCTAAGGGCCGCCGTCCTCCTGGTAGGAGTGGCGTTGGCCGGCCCAGGGGTCGGCGATGTTGTGGTAGCCGCGTTCCTCCCAGAACCCGCGGCGGTCCTGCGTCATGTACTCGATGCCGCGCAGCCATTTGGGGCCCTTGTAGCCGAAAAGGTGCGGGACCACCAGACGCAGGGGGAAGCCGTGTTCGACGGTGAGCGGCTCGTCGTCGTGGTGGGTGGCCATGACCGTGGTGTCGGCGATGAAGTCGCTCAGGCGCAGGTTCGCGCTGTACCCGTACTCGGCCCAGGCCATGACGTGGGACACGCCTGCGGCGGGCGGGGCAAGGTCCAGCAGGGTGCGGGCCGGAACGCCGAAGAACATGTGGCCGGTGGTGCTGGTGCCTGAGGCGCAGTGCAGGTCCGCATGCACGGTGATCTTTGGCATGATGGCGACTTCATCGAACGTCCAGGAGTGGGTCTGTCCGCTCGCGGTCGCGCCGAACACCTGCAGGTTCCACCGGTCGGGGCGGAAGCGGGGCACCGGCCCGTAGTGCGAGACGGGCCACCCTTTGGCCAGGCGCTGCCCTGGCGGCAGCATGCCTTCCTTCATGACGCAGCCCCATCACTTGCCTTGTCCGCAAATACAAGGGCAAAGCCTATGTCAGACCGACAGAGGCCAGCACTATGGTGAAAAAGGGTCGTATCTTCCGCATGACCGACGCTCTCGGGTAAGCCGCAGGGGAACCTGGGCAAGCCGGCCTCCCCGACGGCTTACCCACCTTCAGTACCTGCGTGCTGCTGCCCATTGCCAAGGGCCCGGCACGTCCCTCAAGGCCCTGGAGCCGTCGGTCCTGTGCGTCGCTCGTCCGGGCCGGGTGTCGCCGAACGTTCCCGCCTGCCTGGTGGGCCTTGATGTACTGGACTGTCGGAGCTGGGCGAGGCAGGGGAGCGGGACGTGGCCGGGTACAGCGGGGGTCACACGGGGCGCGTGAAGGATTTCAAGGACTTCGAGTGGGTGGTGTGGCGCCTCGAGGTTCAAGACCCATCGCAGCTCGCGGGCGAGGATCCGGATCTGGACGAGCGCACCGGGGAGACGATGACGGAGCTGGCCGCCTCGCTGGGCTGCGTGTACGAGCACTGCGTCGACGACGACTCCTACGACGACGAAACGCCGTATTACGCCTGGTGGGTCCGCCTGCCCGCAGCCGAGCATGCCCGACTCGACAAGGACGGCCTGCCGCCGGCCATTGCCCCGCTGCGCCAGTACCTGACCACCCAGCTTCCCGACGGTTTGAAGTGGGAGATCACGCCGGACCGCGAGCTGACGTACGACCACGCCGGCAGCGTGGCGATGCGGGCCGCCTACGACGATCTGATCGCCCCGTTCGAGCGCGCCCTGATGCCGCTGCGCGTGGACGGGGCTGATGCTCTTGATCCGCGGGCGAAGGTCTGGACGTGGGAGGAGAACCTCCTGGTCGGCACGTTCGACCTGTGGCTGTGCAACGACCCGGACCACCCGCACACCTGGATCGTCGTCACTGTCGGCCTGTGGACCGAACCGCAGCTCTTCGGCGAAGCGCCCGCAGCCCGCCTCGGCCACTTCGACTTCACCCCGCACCACCCGCTGCTCTTCCTGCCCCGCCCGCCGGCCCCGGCGACCTTCACCGCCCGCATCACTTCCGGCTCTTTCCCCCGCACGGGCACCTCCAGGACGAAGGCGGCCGACGCCATCGGGACAGCTCACCAGTGGACGGCCAACGACCCCGACGTCCTGGCCGAGCGGGTCGCCCACGACCTCAAGCTGCTGTGGCCGCACCTCACGGGCCCGGAAAGGAGCTGACGATGGCCTCGCACGCGAAGGACCCGCGCTGCACCGCCATGGCCGAAGCCCTCGCTTCGGGCCCCGGGGCCGGCGGGCTACGGCGGAGGAGATCCCCGGTCGCCCATTGATGGGATGGCAGGCTCTGCCTCCACTAGGACGTGTTTGAGATGTGGTCACAGCGCCTGCCGTATGAGGGTGAGTTGGACGGTCGACTCGTAGCGGACGGCGAGCTTGTCGTACCTGGTCGCAACGCCTCTCGCCTGCTTCAGAAGGCCGATCCGGCACTCGACTTTGTGCCTGCGCTTGTACATTTCGCGGTCGAAGCCGGGCGGACGGCCTCCGGCGGAACCGCGGCGGAGTCGGTGTCCGGCCTGGTCTCGCTTCTCCGGGATGGTGTGCGCGATCCCGCGTTTGCGCAGGTAGGAGCGAATCTGACGGGAGGAGTACGCCCGGTCGGCAAGCACATGTCCGGGCCGGGTGCGGGGGCGTCCACCGCTGATCCGGGGGACACGAATTCGGTCCATCACCTGCTCGAAGGCGGGCGCGTCGCCTCGTTGGCCGGCGGTGATGACGGCAGCGAGGACGTGGAAGGAGGCGTCGACGGCGAGGTGAATCTTGGTGGTCAGTCCGCCGCGCGAGCGTCCCAGGCCGTGGTCGTCCGGCTCGGCCGCGAGGCCGTTCGGACGCGTCCGGCCCGGATCGTCAGCCCCCTTTTGCGGGCCCCGGCGGCGTGCTGGTGAGCCCGGCAGACGGTGGAGTCGACCGAGACCTCCCACTCGATGATCCCATCCGCATCTGCCTTGACCTGCAACTTCTTCAGGACGCGGGCCCATGTTTCGTCGATCTGCCACCGTCGGAACACCGCATACGCGGTCTCCCAGGGGCCGTATCGCTCGGGCAGATCCCTCCAAGGCGAGCCGGTCCGGGCCCGCCACCAGATCCCGTCGAACACCTGCCGCCGATCCCTCGGAGGTCGACCCATCTTCGGTATCGGCGGCAACACCGCTTCCAGCCGCTCCCACTGCGCATCCGTCAGATCGCCACGAGACATCTGAAGATCATTTCACGACCTTGATCAACATCTCAAACACGTCCTAGAAGGGAGCTCTGCGATGACCGATGCGGAACGCGTCGACTGCACCGACTGCTTCGTCCTGCCGGGCGGATACGTGAAGTCCGGTGGCGGGATCAGCGAGACCTGGCACGCCCGGACTGCCCGGCGCCCGCGATCACGCAGATCAACATGGAGGAGGGAAGCAAGCTGAGCGGCTCGTGCGCGGCGGGGAAGACAGCCCCGGCCCACGCGTCCTGCTCTCGGACCCGCAGGCCCAGCACGACTGGAACACCACCTACCGAGTGCTCACCACATTAGGCAACCGTCACACCACCGCCCTACGAGTCGGGCAGGGGCTGGCGACTACTTCGGCTCTTGGGCCCTCGGCGAGCCGCCCCGCCCACGAACGGGTGAAGCATGCTGGACCCGCCCGACGTGACGGCTACTCTGCAGCCAAGGCGGCCGCGGCAGGGCCGTGCTCCTCGAACGCCATCGGCCCGTAGACGTTCCCGAAGAGGATGCGAAGGAGCTCAGCTTCACTCCGCGATCACGCGCATCCATTACCCGGATACGGCCCTATCGCCGCTACCGGAGGGCCGACCGGTACGGAGACACAGGACCCGACCGCCCATGCGCCACGACCAGCTCAGCCGCCTCGCCACCCGCCGCCAGCTGTACACAAACGAGTCCTATCAACAGGCGAAGAGCCTGCTGCGCCCCGGACGGCCGCCCATCCCGCCCGCGGACTGCGCGGACCAGCGGATCTTCGAGGCCACGCTGTTCCACCAGGTCCTCGACTCTTACACGGACTTCAGCGCATACCCGTTCGGGATTCGGCGCGTGCGCCCCCAGCCAGACACCATCGATCTGGTCATTGAAGGCGAGCAGCGTGCCGCCAGGCTCCTGTCGCGTGTGCTCCCCTCCTACGAGCCGGACGGCGAAGTCCACGGCATCCCCGGACTGCGCGTCCGACAGCGCGACCACAGAGGAGTCGAGGTGCACATCGCCGGTCAGCGCACCTCCGCCTGGCTGACCGGTCAGCCCCTCAAAGTCTTCAAGCGCGCGGAGACAGAGAGCCTCGAGCGCGCGGCCGACACCGGATGGAAGGCACTGTGGCGAGGACCAGAGCAGTGGTCAGCTGAAGAACTCGCCTTCGAGCAGCGGTGGAACACAGGGACGTGGGAGCGGCAGTTCCGAGCCGGTGCTTGGAGTGCCAGCGGAGTGCTGCGACGCATCGGCCTCTTCCACACCCTCACAGCCGCCGACGCCGTCACCGGCTACAAGGGGCTGGGCATCAACGGCTACGACGGCAGCGGGCCGGTGCGGTGGTGCCTGGACATCATCCACCGCTCCGGCGTCCGTTATCAGAAGCAGCCTTTGATCGAAGCGATGACGGATCCGGTGTTCGGTCTGCCCGTCGCCCGAGCCCATCACCTAGACGCGATCTACCCGCCAGAACAGATGGAGAACTGGACCCGTTTCGACGACGAAGCCCGGACAGGGCTCATCGAGCTGCGCTTCACCACGTGTACCTATGAGCAGTTGCAGTTGGTGTCCTGTCCTCCCAGGTACCGAACGATCGCTGAAGCTGTCCAACGCCGGGTCACCGCTGCGACCCAAACGACACGGGGGAGAGGCGGCGTCGTCGGATAGCGGCCCGGGTCAGACCGGGTGGCCTGCTTCCAGTGCGGCGAGCGTTGGCGCACGTGTCCTTGCGCCCCACGGCAGGCCCCGACCGGCCCGGGGCCCAACGTCCAGCAACCGTTTGTTCCAAGTTTCCGTACCGGCGCCCGAGCACACCGCCGAGTAGAGCGACCGAGGCGTCCGACCACGGCCAATCAGCGGTGTTACGCCGCTACCCGCCGTCTGGAGCAGGTAGTTGTATGCCTCTGGCGCGTGATATCCAGTGGATGCGTTGCCGCGACGGCAGCAGGCTGTAGTTCAGGGTGCGCAGCCCCGATCCCTCGGTCAGGTGCCACGGAGCCATCATCCACAGGCCCTCCCGGTCGGGGACTGGCTGGACCGGGCAGCCGGTCAGTACCAGGTCCCAACGATCCGTGCTTCCGTTGTCACGGTCGTCCTCCGCCGTAACCGTGCCGAACACCTTGTGCGGCAGCTCCTGCGCGGCCTGCTTTGCCGTGTAGTTCTCCGAGAGCTCCTTGATGGTGAATTCGCGCTGCAGGTAGACGTCCTGACTTGTTTCGCCGGGCCCCAGGACGATGACGCCGGCGGCAGCGGGCCGCCTGTCCTCATCGGCCACGACCAGGTCGCCGTCGAACCGTGCCTGCACGCGTCGGTCGCTGAGATTCTCCATGATCAGAACCTGCTGCAGCACGAGGCGGTTGGCGCCCTCCTGCTCTGCGGGGAAGTGCCAGGTGTGCCCCTGCGGCCAGGGGTTGCACGGCATCCCCATGGTGGTTGCTGCCAGCGGATCCCATGGCGGGGGACTGAGCCTGAGGGTGACTCCCGGGGCCTGGGAGTCGAGTCGGCTGCGGATGGCGTCGGCGGTCATGAGCTGGTTGGCCTTCAGTGCTCCGCGCGTGAGGTACCCCTGCCACACGACGCCCCCGAAGGCCAGGGTGGTGCCGATCGAGCCGAGGGCCACCCAGAAGGTTTCTGACATGGCGAAGATTCTGGCCCCACCCCGTACGGCCACGCACCAGCGGGTCTCGTCGGAGCTTCCCGACCGCCGACCACCACTGCGAGCACGACGGCTTCACTCTCGTCGCTGCGTACGCGAACGGCTTCATGGCCGGCTTCGGCTACGCCAGCCGGTAGTACCGGCCTTCAACATCGTTGAAGCCGAGATGGCGGTCGCCGTGCGGGTTGATCAGGTGGGTGGTGAAGGGCAGATCGTTCGGGCCCGGCTGCCAGGGCTGTTCCTGCTGGCTCAACGCGTCCTCCGTCGGCGTTCGGCGATCACGACGCACCCGATGGCAGCGCCGGTCCCGGGCCCGCAGAGCTTCGACCGAGCCCGGCGCCCTGCAACACCAGCTCTTGGCACTGAAACGCAGCCAGTGAAACACCGCCGGGCGTTTCACCCCTGACCTGCTGCGGAGCCCCGGATCAGGCTTCTGGGACCGTTGTTGCACCACCGTGTTGCAGTGCGTCGGCCGGGGCCCGGGGCTGCGCTGAGTGTTGCCGGGCTGTCAGAGGCGTGCGGCATCATCGGCAGATGGCCGCCACACAAGCCCCGCCGACGTACCTGGAACGCCTCCGGTCGGACCTGGACCTGATCGAAGCGGATTTCCTGAAGGTCCTCGCGGACTCGCAGATCAGGAACGTTGATCCGAACCGCCGGTCCAGCGGCATCGTGCACCTTGGTGCCGCGAAGTGGGGCTGGGTACCCAGCGGCCCCGAACTCGAGGCGCGAAGGATGGAACTGCTGGGGCGTGTACGGGAATGGGAACCGTTGTTCCGGCTGCTGTTCCCGCACCCGACACCGGAGGTCACCAAGCGCCTCGACGGGACCGTTGCCCTGTTGCAGCGCTGGCTCGTACGCCCCCGGGACACCACCGTGCCGGCCAGCATCGACAAGGCCATCGACAAGGTCAAGACGGCCGTGGCCACGCTCCGGAAGCTGGGCGAGCTCCTGCCAGATGACGCCTGGGCGGTGCGTGTAGCGGTCGACACGAACATCCTGCTCGATGACCCCGACGTGGCGATCTACACGCCAAACCCGCGGATCGTCCGAGGAGCCTGCAGGAGCCGCGAATCCGAATCGCGCACGGGTATGGAAGACGAACCCCTCCGCCTCTGCCTGGGCACGCCGACGGGCCCGTACCCGGGGCTGCCACCGAGCCAGGACCGCTTCCTCGATCGCCCGCACCTGCGTCGGCCCCGGGGGACGACGTGCTCCGGGCTTCTTCGTCACCCACCGCTGCACGGTGCGCTGCGACACCCCCAGCACGGCGGCCACCCTCCGGGTGGAGCCCCGATGCGCTGCCAGCAGGAAACGCAGGCGGGCCTCGGTGCTTGAGGGTACGGGCCGAGTGCGCAACGCGCGCTCCAAACCCTGCTCAATCTGTCCCATGTCCGCCTCTCGAAGCGGCCAACAGGCAGGGCCGGCACCTGTAGTCCGTCGCGTCAGTTCTCCCACGTCGTCTGCCTCTGCCTGCCAGTTTCTGCATTCTCCACACAGCGCTGGCCGACGCAGGCTACGAGCCCTTGGGTGCGCATCAGCGACAAGCCGGCGGCGCGGGTCACGACGGACGTCGCCGGCATCCCAGCCCCAAAGACCTGTCCCTTGCCTCGCCTGCCCGCGTGAGTGGCTGGAGCCCCACCCCGCTCCCCGGCGGCCGGCGATCCGGCAGCGTGACCCGAGCGCCTCATGTCCGGGCCCAAAAGTAGAACCAGCTCACTCGGAGCCGTGAGTCCTGGAGTCTGTGACATCGGGACTCACGGGCTCTGTCCCACCGGCCTTCCCCTCCCACGGCGGCCCAGCGACTCGCCGGGCCGCCGTGGCGCGTCGACCCGCTTGCGTCACCCCTGAGCGTCGCTGACCAGCGGAAACGAGATTTCGTCGCGGAATTATCAAAAAGTGCGTGGGATGAATTGCTGTTCTTTCCATACGGCACCGCCAGTAGAACTTCATGTGCGAGATGGATTGGTGCCACATGCCCGAGCAGACATCGGAAGTAACGGACAAGTCACCCCAGGGGGTTGGTAAGCGGTCGAAGGGTCCGAAGCGGCGCAACTTTGAGCAGCACGCGGCGGACTGCGCGCTGTACGAACGCCTTCGGCTCCGCGATTTCGACCCCGACCACTGGGAGATGAAGTACCTGCGCGACGACCTGTGGGTCTATGGCTGGCGGTGCCTGCGCGCATGGATGCGGGACGGGACGGTCATCGAGAAGTGCGGGGAGCGCGGTGTCCCTCTCGGGGCCCGCTACTTCGAGGTTGAGATCCTCAAGCGGCGCGGGGACATCCGTGACGAGATCGCCCACCAGGCCGTCGAGATCGCCGTGCAGAGGTTCACCGAGGAACTCCTCCCCGCCGGCAAGTGGGACCCGGAGGGGGGCGCGACGATGCGCACCTACTTCGTGAAGACCTGCCTGTACGCCTTCCGCGACGTGTTCAAGAAATGGGCCTACGGCTACCGCCGACGCCTGTTCGAGGCCGCAGATCCCATCGCCGCGGAACCCTACGAGGACATGTGGGGTCCCCGATACATCCGTTCCCCCGAGGACGCGTTCGTCCTCCAGGACACCGTCCAGCGGATCCTGGACGGCGCCGGCCCCGAGGTGCGCGCGATCTGCGGCCTGATCTGGGAGTCCAAGATGACCCAGAAGGCGATCGGCGCCGAGCTCGGGATGACGTCCCGGATGGTCGAGGGGCACATGGCCCGTCTGCGTGCCCGCGCGAAGGTCATGGCGTCACATGGCGAGATCGAAGCCCTGTACGGCCGTGCCGCCGCCCGTAAGGCGGTTGGTCGGTGAACAACGGGAACGGGCTCGACTTGCGTACCGCGCTCCTGCTCTTGGTCGGCGGGGTCACCACATACATCGCCCTGCTTCACCCTGCCGTCGGCGTCGCCCTCCTGGTCGGCGTCGGCATGGTGGGCCTCCTGCACCTGCTGCTCAAGTAGTGCCCGGCCCGGAAACCGTCTGGGAGTCCCGAAGTCACAGACTTCGGGACTCACGCACTCCGGGCGGCGTCCGGCCGGTGTCGGGACCGGAGCGTTCGTCGAGCTCGGATCAGCCTGCGGGGGGCGGCGCTCACCGTGGATGGAGTCGAACACCCACGAGTGTGCTTCGGGCGGTTCGTCGCAGACGGTGCATACGCCGGGCGTAGGCCTCGAAGCAGTTGTGAGCGAAGCCGCCGTGGCCGTCATAGTCGCGTTACGCGTCTCTCATATATGGAGGACGAAGAGGTCGCCGAACTGCGGCTCGCCCTGGAGACGTCCTGGACCTGGTTGTGCGCGCGACCGGCGACCACCCCCGCACCGGCAGCTGCCCGAGCCCGATCAGCTGAAGGACCTCAGGTTCGTCCAGCGGTACCAGCCCATCGCCAAGCGCCTGCGCACGACGCTGGACGCCCGTCCCGCCCGAGGGAACTGACTCAACAGGGCTGGCCCGCACCGCGACCCGTGGACTAGCCCTTCGAGGCTCTTGGTCCTCTTGACTGGCCCACCAGCCATGCCCGCGCCGTCGCCGCATTTTCACTCACGGCCGGACTGTCGGTGCCCACCCGTACCCTGTCGCCCAAGCACGTGCGACAGGAGGGCGATGTGGCCCGCAGCGGGATCAATAAGCGTGAGCTGGACAAGTGGGCGAACAGTGTTGCCAAGGAGACCAAGAAGAGCCTAGAACGCGCCCAACGACGGAACCCTGCTCGTATGTCTGCACAGCTCGATGCCACCGTCAGCGCGCATTCCGGCGGTGAGGTGACCGAGAGCAGCGGCTATCTGGACCGGTTGCTGCTCTTGCTGGACACCCGGACCGGGCGTGGCGCCAGCCTGGAACACATCGAGCAGGAATTTCAGGAGGACCTGGCCCCCCTCGCTCTTCAGTTGGAACAGCGAGGCCTGGTGAGGGCCTTGCGGGCCGCATCCGGCCTCTACGCCATCCACCTCAGCGATGAGGGCCTGGTCGAAGTGCACCGGCTGAAGGAGCTGCAGAAGAACCGTGCTGCCCGCTTGCGGCACACCATGGATGTCTTCCACCGGTGGCTGTTCAACACCACAGGCGACCACGAGCCCATCAACCCGGTGCTGTTCCTTGACACACCTTGGTCGTTCTTCGCCGGGGCCGTGATCACCGAATCCGAGCTGCACGAAGCGCTCGGCTACCTGTCTGAGCACCAGCTGATCAAGTACATCGAGACCGAACCCGTCACCGTCGCCATCACACCTCAGGGCGTCAGCTGTGCCCTGGCAGGAGGAAGCGTGCAGGAGTACACCAACCGCCAGCGTCCCGGCACCACTTACAACAACTTCCTGCCGAACGCGCAGGGCGTCATCATCGGTGAGCAGCAGAACGTCACCCAGAACAACACCGCCGGCATCGACCCGAGCGCGTTCGTCCATCTGGCCGGTTACGTCGGCCAGATCAGCAACACCTTGGGCATGCCCGACCCGGACCGAGTGGAACTGGAGCGCGTCGCCCAGGAGCTCCATGACGAAGCGACGTCGCCGACCCCGGAGCCGGGCCGGATGCGGCAGTTTGCGACCCAGGTCAAGGACATGCTGGTGGGAGCGGGAGCGACGGCGGCCGCCCAGGTCGGCATTCAGATGGCTGAGCAGGCCCTGGGCACGCTCGTGTAGAACGCCTTGCCCCACAGGATGGGAGCCCCGAGAGATCAGTCATGGTGCCCGGGGCTCCGGCTGCGACGGCTGCCTTCCCTAGTTCGGAGGTACGGCCGCCCTGAGCGGCGCTCGTTGAACGGACATGGCGCACCAGAATGTCAGATCGCTAGATCAGGGCTGATCTACACGGCTGCGCTGGCGGTAGGCAGCGGGAGTTGAGGAGTACGAGGGGGATCTGGTGTTCCCCTGGATCCGTACGGTGATCACGGCGTGGGGGCGGCCGCCGGGTTCGGCTGGGGGTACCTCTGTGACGCGAAGGCACTGGTGGAGCAGCGCTTTGCGGGTTTTGGGGGTGAGGTCGAGGACAACGAGAAAACCCACGGGGATATCAGTGGCACCGTACTCGGCGGGCTGAACGCTGTAACGGGTGCACAGGTAGTCCATCGATGCGTTCTTGGGTTCCTGCTTGCATTCGATGACGATGTAGAAAGCGCCGTAGAACAGGACGATGTCGGTGCGGCCGGAGCCGATGTTCTTCACTTCCCACCGTGGGCTGGTGCTGACCGACGTGTACAGGCGTTTGGCGAGGTCTTTGGCCATATCGACCTCCTTTGGCGATTCCTCTCCCTTGGTGAAAGGCCGCAGGAAGGGTTCGCCCAGCGGGCCGCCGGACTCGGCCTCGATGGACCAGCGCGTGTAGCGCAGGAGGAAGACCAGCAGTTCCTCGACGCGAAGTGCAGCTTCTCCGCCGATGCCGGTGATCCGGTCGATGTCCTCCTGCAGCTCGCGCAAGATTGTGTTGGCGTAGTCGCTGAGATCGGGCTCGCGCGCGGCAAGGACGGCCCGACCGGACTTGTTGAGGTCCTCGGCGAGCTCCGGCTCGTTGTGTAGCAGAGCGGTCAGGCGGTCTCGCACCGGTGCAGTCAGCGCCAGAGCCGAGGTGACGGCGCTGACCTCGATCTCACGGCCTTTTGGGTCTTCACTGCCGCCTCCGGTGCGCATCAAGTCACGCAGTTCACGAACTGCGGCCCGGGCTTCCTGGCTGGTGCTGGGGTCGTCGGCGTGGAGGGACAACCACCGATCGAGGAAAGCGGAACTGTCACCCCTGGCCGTCAGTGAGCTCATGAGCCGGGGCTGCAGCAGGTGTGGAAGTGCTGTGGCGTCACCAGACGCGGGCGGCTCCTCGGCGGCGTGGGGGATGTCGGGCGGCACGAGCAGACGGATGGTTCGGTGCGCGCTGTAGGCCTGAGCAATGGAGGAGATGAGCGCCGGCGGGTCCCACCACACCTCGTTGAGGCTGTGCAGGGCGTGCAGTCGGTCGGTGAATTGCACCCAGGCGGCGGTGGCATCCGCTCGGGGCTGGCGCCAGGTGGGTCGCTCGCGGAGGCCGGTCAGCCGGTACTCCACCACCAGTGCGTGCAGGTCTTCGAGGGTGGAGCCGGAGATGGCGTTGCCGGCGGTGAAAGACAGCAGGGCGTCCAGAGCGGTGTGGAAGATGCGGGCGTCCAGGCGGTCTTCGTAGCGACTGCACCGGTCCAGCCACACCAAGGCCTGCCGCAGCGCTGGAACGGCCTCATCCAGGGTGTTCTTGGCCAACCCAGTTCGCATGTGGAGCATGGCCAGTTCGAAGGTGATGTCGTCTTCGCAGGCTTCCAGCGACAGCAGGCTTTCCAGCGCGGAGGGCACTTCAGCGTCATCCCACCACTCGGCGGCAGCACCCAGGGCGCGGATGACCCGCTGGATCAATACGGGGTCGGGATCGGAGCCCACGATGCCTTCGGCCAGATCGGTGGCTTGCTCGACCAGCTGGCTGCGCACCTGCAGCGAGCGGATCCAGCCGCCCAGAGCCAGGCGCGTCAGCCCTTCCAAGGCGATTCCGGCCTCGGCGTCGGCGCCACCGGCCCGGCGCAGCAAGGCTCGGCTGATGGGGGTGGCCAGCAGCGGAAGAGCCTCGGGACAAGAGAGAGCATCGTCAACGATGTCTTCAAGTGCGAAGGCGTCCTGTACCGGGATGCTCTCGACGATTAAGGCTGCGGCTTGCTCCGGTGCTGGCAGCTGCGGCCACTCGTGCAGCAGCACGCTGACCAGAAGCGGCATCTCGGGTGAGGCCAGGAGGTCTTCCTGGTCAGCCAGAATCGCTTCCATACCTCCCAAAGCGTCCAGGGTGAGGTCAGCCTCGGCCTCGCGCAGGGACTCCAAGCGCGCCAGTACGCGGCTCACATCTCCCCCTGAATTCCTCGACGGCGGCCGTCACCAGAGCGTATGCCCCGGCTCTGCCAGGTAGGTCCGATCAGGGCCCAGGGCATCGGTCAGGTAGGCGCCGTGGGCGCTGGTGACGATGACCTGCAGGCCGGGGATCTCACCGGTGAGTTGGATGAGCTCTTCGAGCATGCGGGCAACGTGTGCTGGGTTGGTCTCCTCGCGTCCGACGGAGTCCAAAATGAGCAGGCCGGGGTGCCGGGTGACGCCGGCCTCCTTCCCGACCCGCAGCAGCGCTGCCACCACAGCGATCTTCAGGCGCAGCCGTTCTCCCACGTTGACCTTGCTGAACGGTACGGTCGTGCCGCCCTTGGTGACATCCATCCGGCATCCGCCGTTGAGCTCCGCACGAGTCAGCTGCGCGACCCCCAGGTGCTGTCCGATGGTGGTCAGTTTCTCGTTGACCTTCGCCAGAAGTTCGCTCTGGTCGGCGCCGCGCCTATCCACTGATACTGCCTCAGCAGTAGTGACGATCTTCAACCGCCTGCGCAGGGCGTCGATCTGCTGGCTGAACAGTGTGACTTTGGCGCCGCGGCGCTCGCTGAGCTGTCCGCTGAGCTCGGCGCGGCGCAGCTGCAGGGCCATGCGGCGTTCGGTCACCGAGGTGTCGATGCTCTCCAGTTGCGAGCGGGCCTTCGCCAGCACGGCTGCGGCTTGCTCACGCTGCCGCTTGGCGTCGTCCAGCGCACCTTCTTCCTGCGCAAGTGCTTCCTCCAGCTGCAGGATGGCCAGGCGGGTCTGGGTGAGGTCGTCGAGCGAATCCAAGTCGATGGATTCCCCGGCCGTGAGTAGCTGGTGGAGATCCTGGGGCGAGGCCGCAGCCACTTCCTGCTCCTGGTCCGCTTCCAGGTCCAGGTCCAGATCACTGGCGCACAGAGAACAGCTCCCGGATTTCTCCGCCGCCCACCGCTCGGGGGTGACGTCCGTCTCGCAGCGAGGGCAGCACGTGGGCTTGAGCGCGTGCCAGAAGCGTCGGGTGTGGGCTGCCTCCGTGAGTGCCGCCTGATCGGCTTCGGCGGACTCCAGCAGCTTCGAAGTGTTCCCGTAGGCTTCGCTGCGCTCCAGCCACACCGCATTGGCCTGTGCATATGCCGCCGAAGCCTGCTGCAGTTCGCCTGCGAGCTGACCAAGCTGGACAGGGTCGGGTGCGGGTGACAAGGCTGCGAGAGAGGCGTCGATCTGCTCGATCTCTTGCTGGAGGTCGTCGAGGCTTCCACTGTGTGCGGTGCTGGCCTGTTCGGCCTGCCGAGTCAGCACCGAGATGCGGTTCTCCAACTGCTTGACGTGAGCGTGGGCGGTGGCGGCGACGGGAGCCCAAGGACTGCCGAGATAGACCTGCAGCAGGCGTGCCGCTGCGAATGTCTCCTCGCCCAGCACGACCTTGATGCTGGGGTCGCTGATCAGCAGGGCGCCGCTCCAGGTGGGCCACCCCTGTCTGCCCATGGTCCCGTCGGACTCGTCGATCCGGTCGCTCTCGCGCCGGGCCGCCCAGCTGGGGATGCTTTCAAAGCCCAGACGGGACGTCATGATCCCGTCCATGACGCGCTCCATGTCTCCTCCGGAGGAGAAGGAGGCAAGCTCATGCTGCACGTACGGGCGCAGAATCCTGTTGATCTCCTCAGTGAGCTCCGGGGTAGCTACCGTGGCATCCCCGCTCGCCTCGAAGGCCGTGCGCACGATCTCGTCGCTGGCCTGCCTCAAACCGTCCCACGGAAGTTCGGCATCCGGAGCCAGCAACCACACCGTGCCGCGCGGGCGTCGATTGTGGATCGAAAAGACGCATGCCATGCGCTCACCATCGACAGCGAGCTCCACAAGTACACCGCGGAGCCACTTCTTGACGTCGTCCTGGATATCGGTCCGGCCGCGGATAGCCCACAAGATGATGTGCAAAAAGCTCGACTTGCCCGCGTCGTTCACCTCATGAGTGCCGAACCCGCTGACCCCCGGGCCAACCGCGGTGGCGAAGGAGAATGGAGCAGGAGCTGCATCCCGCAGCTGCTTGATCCCCGCGAAGTGCACCCCGCGCACCTCCAAAGTGTGCCGACCGGTGCTCCAGCCTGTCGGAGGCCGGACCGATTCGGCAGCCAGGACCTGGCGAACCTCCTCCTCACCGCACCGAGAGCGGCGAACGACCTCAGCAATCCACCCATCCGCACCCACGATGGGTTCGGCATCAACACCGCCCTCCCACAGTTCGGTCATGTCTGCGGCCCCCCATCTGCGACGTCCTGTGATGCCGGCGGCCAGACAAGGCCAAACCGCCCCGCCACGTCCTCCGTCCGTTTGGTCACTTCCTCAGTGATCTCAGGGATCAGGCGGCCATTGACCGCAGCTTCATACCCTGGATGCTCGTACTGGCGCCGGCGCATGAGCCCTCCGCTGACGGCTTCCGGTATCAAGCTGATGGCCTCAGCCTGACGCACGTACCACTGCATCGGCGGAACCTGCTCTCGCAGGGCGGTCGCCGCGGCCTGTCCCTTGAGTAAGAGGTAGTAGTCCTTGCGGGCGTTGGCACTGCTCTCATTGACCCGCAGCATCTTGATGTGCTTGCGGGAAGCCAGCAGGGCCAATGCGTTGTCGGGACGCTCATACGCCCCGTAGAGGTACTTGGCCATCGGATAGCGATGCAGTGACGGCGCTGTCCCGCCGATCATGCCTGCGACCAAGAGCAGCGTGTCCTGTGGAGGCTGACGGCCTTCCTCCACTTCGGTCAACAGCTCATGAGCCAGGTAGTCCGGATTGCGCAGCCAGAAATCGATCTTCACCAGCCGAGTGAGGGAGCGCACCGCTTTGACAGCACCGGGCACGGCACCGTCCCGATCTGCGGGAGTTCCCAACACATCCATGATCACGAGTAGGCGAGATGCTGACTGTGAGGTGCTCCCGCCCCCAAGCCGGTGACGGCTCACTAACCTGCTGTTCACGCATCCCCCAACACCCAAACGACGCTGGAACGTCACGCGCACGAACGGATCGTGCGCGGAGAGTACTGAATGACAACACTGGTGTGACCCTTTGATCAAGCCCTACCGCCGAAGAAGACGACCTGGGCCGCGCGACAGCCATTCGAGGCCTCACGGCATCATCGGGTCCCGCAGCACATCCGGTCCGGCGCCGCCATGAGCGGCTTGGACTATCGTCGGAGTTCAGCGGGCCACCGACCGAGTGCTGCTCTACGCCCATTCCACGCCCAGTTCCCGCAGCGCGTCCAGCTGCTCCTGGGCAAGCCGGTCCCGTCTCGCGCGGGTGTTGGAGATCCATACGCCGAGCCGTACGGTCACGGGTTCTGTCTCGCCGTCGACGGTGATCTGTTCGCTGTGGCCGCGGGGGATAGGCCGGTCGGCGCCTTCGCGTTCTACCCATTGTGCGAGGGCCGCAAGGCCGCGCTGGAATGCCAACTGCGCCTTGTTCGGGCCCTTCGCCGAAGGCTTGGCCGACGGGGCGGGGGCCGGAGCCTCGAGCGGCCTCACCCCCAGTGCGGACAGCCGTTCCTGCTGCTCGGTGGACAGTTGCGCCCAGGTGCCCGGGTGCTTCTGCCGCTGAAGCCACTTCCCGAGGTCGTCCCCGTCGAACAGCACGCCGGGCTCGATGGCCGGGACGATGCCGTCGGCCTCGGTGTCGACGAGGTCGGCGAGCACCTTGTAGTGGCGTTGCCAGTCGAGCGGCCAGGGGCAGTTCCAGTCCGGGTCGATCGCCTCCAGCTGCGCGGCTCGCTCTTGCGCGCGTGCGGGGTTTTTTCCGAGGCCGTTCTTGCGGCGGAGGTTGGCGATCAGCTGCCCGATGGGCACGAGCTCGTTGTCGGCTTCGCCCCACACGGCGTCCTGGCGGGGTGCGAGGTGCCCGGTGGCGCGCCGGTAGGACCGCAGCGCGGCGAGTTTGTTCTCCCATGCCTCGTCGCCCGGTTCCCAGACCATCCCGGCCTCCGGCGTGTCGAGCAGGGTCTTGCGGCGTGGCTCTAGCTCCCCGGTCCGCAGTGATTTCCGCTGTTGGTGGACCCACCTTCCGAGCGGAAAGGTTTTCGTCGTGCCGACCTCGGTCTCGGCATCGTAGGGAACGGCGTAGAGGCCGGTGGTCTGGTTCTCGGTGCGCCAGCGGAGCAGGGCTTGGTAGCCCTCGAGCCAGACCAGGGATTCGGGCCGGTAGACCCGGGTGCGCAGGAGGGCCGCGATGGTTGCCGCGTCCCTGGGAGAGGAGAAGTGGAGCAGGGCGGACTTGGCTGCGGCGTCGGTGTCGTCCTGGTCCTGGTCCTTGCCTACCTCGCCGCCGGCGCCGATGATCCGCCCGTCCTCGTCGCGCCGGAGGTGCACCTTGCGCTGCCCGCTGGTGAGGGCCCGGTTGGCGAGTTGCTCGACGAGTCGTTCATCGTGCGAGCGGAGGCCTTGGAGGACGGCTACGAGGGGGCGGTAGCTGGCGGAGGCGACCATGTCGGTTGGGTCCTCGCCGGGCTCCAGGAACACCGGCACGATGATCCTGGCGACCTTCGTGGTGCCGTCGCGGTTGAGCCGGAGCGCGCGGCCGATGTTCTGGACGATCTCCACTTGCGAGCCGCGGGTGTCGGCGAAGCAGATGGCTTCCACTCCACGTTCGCCGGTGATGTCGACGCCTTCTCCGAGTACGCGGCAGCTGGCGAGGAATGCTCTGTGTACGCGTCGGCCGGCGGCGTCGATTCCATTGGCGAACTGGTGCAGGATTTCGCGGCGTTCGGTGACGAGGTGGTCGCCGCAGAGCCAGGCAGACCAGACGCGGTCCGGGGGTACGTGGCGGCCGGCCTCGAGTTCGTAGAACTCAGCGTCGATCGAGGACTTCGGCAGCCGGTCCGCGGCGTCGGCCAGCGTCGTCGCTGGACGTCTCGGTGACGTACAGCTCGGCTGCCGTCGCCGGCATCTTCTCCGCGAACGCGGCGGCTTCCTCGACTTTCTGGTGGAAGGTCATGACGGTGCGCAGGTTGTCCGCGGCCGCGTGCTCGAGGAGCGCGGTCTGCAGGAGAGCGAGGCGTCGGCCTCGCTGCGCCTCGTCCGATTCCCCGAGGGCGGGCTCGGGGTCGCGGATCTCCAGGACGTCGATCTCGAAGCCCGCGAGGATGCCCCGCTCGATCGCTTCTGAGAGCCCGAGCTCGGCCAGCCATGGCCCGTAGGTCTCGGAGTCCTGGCCCATCGAGGCGAGCTCCAACTCCTGGCCGTCCGTGCCCTTCTGCGGCCGGGGTGAGGCCAGGATGCGAGGGGTGGCGGTGAGGTAGAGCCGGAAGTCGGCGGGGATTCGCTGGTTGTCGTGGATGGCCGCCCACGGCCTACCAAGATCACCGGCGGTGCCGTGGGCCTCATCGACGATCGCGAGGTCGAACGGGGCCATCTGCTGTCCGTAGAGCCGCTCCCCGCCTGCCAGAGCGGCCTCGAGCGGCCCGCGGACCTTCCGCTGGCCCACTGGTGCGTCGATGTCCTCGCGGTCCACCAGGGAGGCGTAGGTGGCGAACACGACGACGGGCCCGCTCCCGGCCCACAGTGCCAGTTGGATCGGGTTGGTAGTGGTGCGCACGCCCAGCTCGTTCAGCACCGGATCGTTCTCCAGCGAGCACACCGCGACCATCGGGGCCCGGTGACCCACCAGACGCCACGCCTGGGCGGTCTGCGCGAGCAGGTCCAGAGTCGGGACGGTGACGAGGATCCGCCCGCCAGGGAAGCACTCCAGCGCGCACGCGGCGGCGGTGATGGTCTTCCCCGATCCGGTCGCGGACACGATCGTGCCCCGTGCCCCCTGAGGGGGCACAGATGATCTTGCAGGGAATCCCACCCACTTACGGAAGGCTGACTTCTGGTCTACCTGGTGTTCTTTGAGCCGGAGCGTGAACACTTTCTACATTCTCCTGAGAAGGTAATCGCGTGCCGTACCGACATACGTTGACGAGAAGGCTTCTTCTTCCAGTGAGAGCTTCAGACCCAGCGACTAGACTCCAGCCACACGGAGGGGTCCACCCCTCAACTGGCCCGAAAGCACTGGTACGTTGACGATGATTAACCTGGCGCTGAAGCAGGCGCTGCGTTCCCAGTGCCGGCACAGAGTCGGCGCGGTCCTCACAGCGGGCACGCGGGTAATTGCGGCATCCCCGAACCGGCGCCGCAACGATCCGGCAATCACCTTCCTCCACGCCACCTTCCATGCCGAAGAAGCCGTCCTCCGCCGCGCTGCGCGAACGGCGGGCTCCACCATCTATGTTGCCCGCGTGGATGCAGCTGGCGCCGCACAACTCGCAAAGCCCTGCCCACGCTGCCAAATAGCATTGATAACAGCCGGGGTGAGCCGCGTCCATTACACCGTAGACCCCCACACCATCGAGACCCTCAACCTTGCAAATATATCCCTACCGACCCCCTGAGGGACGTCTCGCATTTTCACCAACACTACATGCTGCATCATAGTGATGCACCCACTACGCCGAACCTGCCACAAACGAGCAACCCCCTCCCCTCCTGGCCAGCCAGGCCCGCGGCAGCGGGCCCTCAGGACTGGAGGCGCAGCCGAAAGGACCCAGGGTGGGGGAGCGCAGCGGACACACCCCAGGGAACGCGGAGCGTTCCCCAACTCCCATACAAAAAGCCCCACCAGCCCGCACCTGACACACCACCAAACCCGGCCCCGCACAGCGGGGCCTACCAGCCCGCAACGCGGGCCGGCCCCCCTCAACTCCAGAAGCGAAGCGGAGGGAGTTGGCCCGGCCTCGCCGGGCACGCCACGCGCAGCGTGGCGCAGACTCCGTGAAACGGAGTCAACTCCGGTGCGAAGCACCGGAGTGCGCACCCGCGAAGCGGGTGCGCAACCACCGTGCG